>QHWL01000152.1:0-5283 GCA_003222555.1 Acidobacteriota bacterium
TGCAGTGCGGCATACACCTGCTGAGACTCGCGGACGGTGTGAAGGTGATCGGCAACGTGAAGTTTCCGGTCAACGAGGGTGGACTCTGCGTGAAAGGATGGTCGGCCGCCACGACACTCGATCATCCCGAGCGGCTGCGCATGCCCCTCATCCGCGACGACACGGGATGCCTCGTGCCGTCCACGTGGGAGACCGCCATGACGAGGATTGCCAATCGCGTTCGCGACGTGCAACGCCGGTATGGGCCCGATGCCGTGGCCGTTTTCGGTGGCGGATCGCTGACCAACGAGAAAGCGTACTGGCTCGGCAAGTTTGCACGCGTGGCGCTGGGAACGTCGAATATCGACTACAACGGCCGCTTTTGCATGTCGTCCGCCGCGGCCGCCGCCACCAAGGCCTTCGGCATCGATCGCGGGCTGCCCTTTCCGCTCGCTGACATCCCCCACGCCAACGTCATCCTGCTCGTCGGCAGCAACGCAGCCGAGACGATGCCACCCGTGATGCGGTACTTCGAGGCGCAACAGCGCAACGGCGGGAAGCTGATCGTCGTCGATCCGAGGCGGACGCCGACGGCGCAGTGGGCGACAAGACATTTGGAGCTCCGGCCCGGCTCGGATCTGGCGCTGGCCAACGGGCTTCTACACCTGCTCGTTCGCGAGAATCTGATCGACGAGGAGTACATCGGCCGGCGGACGGAAGGCTTCGACGAAGCGCTTCGGATCTCCGCGGCGTACTGGCCCGAGCTGGTCGAGCGCGTGACCGGTGTACCCGAAGCGGCCTTGGTCGACACGGCGCTCACGCTGGGTACTGTCGAGCACACCATGATTCTCACCGCTCGCGGTCCCGAGCAGCAGGCCCAGGGCGTCAACAACACGCTCGGGTACATCAATCTGGCGCTCGCCCTCGGCGGCGTCGGCCGGCCGTTCAGCGGCTACGGCACGCTCACTGGCCAAGGCAACGGCCAGGGCGGCCGGGAGCACGGACAAAAAGCCGATCAGTTGCCCGGATACCGGCGCGTCGGCGATCCCGCGGCGCGGCGGCATGTCGCCGACGTCTGGGGCGTGCCCGCGGCGTCGATTCCGGGGCCGGGCCTCTCGGCGGTCGAGCTCATCGACAGCATCGGGCACGACGGCGGCGTGCGCGCGATGCTCGTCATGGGGTCGAACCTCGCGGTGTCGGCGCCCGACGCGTCACGGGTCGAAAGGCAGCTGAAGGCGCTGGACTTTCTCGTCGTCTGCGATTTCTTTCTGTCGGAAACCGCGAGTCTCGCCGACGTTGTGCTGCCCTCGGCGCAGTGGGCTGAAGAGGAAGGCACGATGACAAACCTCGAAGGTCGCGTGATTCTCCGGCGTCGGGCCATGGTGCCGCCCGCAGGCGTCCGCACCGATCTGGAAGTGCTCGCCTCGCTGGCCGAGGCGCTCGACAAGCGGCACTTCTTTCTGTCCAGCGCGCCGCGCGACGTCTTCGCCGAGCTCGGGCGCGCCAGCGCTGGTGGACCGGCTGACTACTCGGGGATCACCTACGAACACATCGAGTCTGAGGACGGCGTGTTCTGGCCTTGCCCGAGCACGGACCATCCGGGGACGCCGCGTTTGTTCGCCGACGGGTTTCCCACGCCCAGCGGGCGCGCTCGGTTTCACGCGGTGTCCCATCAGGCGCCGGCCGACGAACGGAACGAAACGCATCCGTTGTATCTGACGACCGGGCGAGTGCTCGCGCACTATCAATCGGGCACCCAGACGCGGCATGTCGACGAGCTGCAGCAGGCGATGCCGGAACCACTCGCGGAAATGCATCCGGCGACGGCGAAGCTCCACGGGTTGCTCGACGGCGGGCGCGTCACGCTCACGACGCGCCGTGGCGCGGCCTCGTTCAAACTGAAGGTCACGCCGTCGATTCGTGAAGACACGGTGTTCGTCCCGTTCCACTGGGGCGGCGAGCAGTCCATCAATCGTCTGACCAGCGCGGTGCTCGATCCGACGAGCGGCATGCCCGAGCTCAAGGTCTGTGCGGTCAGGGCCGCGCCCGCCGGCGGAGCACTCGCCGAATGAGCACGAAGCGGCGGCTGGTCATCATCGGCAACGGCATGGCCGGCGCGCGGCTGGTCGAGGAAATCGTTGCGCGGGGCGGCGGCCATCGGTGCGACCTGACCGTGTTCGGCGAGGAGCCCGTCGGCAATTACAACCGGATTCTGCTGTCCAGCGTGCTGGCCAGAACGCACGATCCCAAGGACATCTTTCTCAATCCCCTGCCCTGGTACGCCACCAACGGCGTGAAGTTGCACGCCGGCGTCCGGGTCGAGGCGATTGACACCACGCAAAAAGAGGTGACCGCAGCCGACGGCACCGTTGAGCCGTACGACTCGCTCGTCATTGCCACCGGCAGCCGGCCGATGATTCCGCCGATCGACGGCGTGCTGGGCGGTCCCGTGAGTGCACGCGCGCGCAAGCGCGACGCGAACTTCAAGCGCGGCGTCTTTGTCTTCCGCACGCTCGCCGACTGCGATCGCATGCTCGCCTTCGTCGACCGCGTGCGCCGCGCGGCGGTCGTCGGTGGCGGCCTGCTCGGGCTCGAAGCGGCGCGCGGCCTCCTCAACGCCGGCCTCGACGTGCACGTCGTGCATCTCATGTCGCATCTCATGGAGACGCAGCTCGACGCGCAGGGTGGCCGCGTGCTCCAGCGGCAGCTGGAGCAAATGGGCCTGCACGTCCACCTCCAGAAGGCGACGACCGCGGTTCTTGGCGACGAGCAGGTGACCGGCCTGGCCTTCGATGACGGATCGATGCTCGAGTGCGAGATGCTCGTCATCGCCGCCGGCGTCCGGCCCAACGTGGACCTCGCGGTCGGCGCCGGCCTGACGGTGAAGCGCGGCATCCTCGTCGGCGACGACCTGGCGTGCGAAGGTGCGCCAGACGTGTACGCAATCGGCGAGTGCGCCGAACATCGCGGCCGCGTGTACGGTCTCGTGGCTCCGCTCTGGGAGCAAGCCCAGGTTCTTGCGGATCGCCTCTCGGGCAAGAATCCGCGCGCGCTGTACGTCGGCTCGAAAGCATCCACCAAACTGAAGGTGGCCGGTGTCGATGTCGCCTCGATGGGCGAGAAGGATCCGGCGGAGGAGGACGACGAGGTCGTCAGCTACGCGGAGCCGTCGCGCGGTGTCTATAAGAAGCTCGTCGTCCGCAACAACAGGCTCGTCGGCGCCATCGTCATCGGCGACGGCGCTATGGTGCCGTCGCTCCTGCGCGTGTACAGCGAGTCGACGCGCGTGCCCGACGATCGCGCCGAGCTGCTGTTCCGCGCGATGGCCGTCGCCCCGGCGCAGCCGCAGGCGGTTCCCGACGCCGCCCTTATCTGCAACTGCAACGGCGTCACGAAGGCGCAGATCATCGAAGCCGTCCTCGGCGGTGCCCGCAGCCTCGGGGCGGTGTGCGAAGCGACGCGCGCGAGTACGGGGTGCGGTTCGTGTAAACCCGAGGTTCAGGCAATCCTCGAATTGGCGTGTCAGGGACTGGCCGCGCCCGATGCGCTCGCCGAGGTGGTAGCCGACCCTGAGGAAGTTCGCGCCGCCGCCGCGGCCGACGTCGTCGTCACGCAGAACAAGATCGAGCGGTACAAGCTTGAAAAGGACGGCCTCGACATCGTGCCCGACGTGCCGCGCCTGGCGCAGGAGGGATGGCAGGCGATCGACGATGGTGACCGCGAGCGACTGAAGTGGGCCGGCGTGTTCTTCCGCCGGCAAACACCCGGCCGGTTCATGATGCGCGTCAGGATTTCCAACGGAGTGACCAACGCCGCGCAGATCCGGGTGCTCGCCGAAATCACACGCGAGTTCGGCGTCGGCTACGCGGACATCACGACGCGCCAGCAGATGCAGTTGCGCGGGTTTCAGATCGAGCACGTGCCGGAAATGTGGAAGCGCCTCGAGGGCGTCAACCTCGTGTCGCTTCAGACCGGCATGGACAACATCCGCAACGTCATCGGCTGCCCGGTGGCCGGGTTGACACGTCACGAGGCCCTTGACGCCTCCCCGATCGTGAATGAATTCACCGAGGCCTTCCTGCGGAACAAGGCGTTCACGAACCTGCCGCGGAAGTTCAACGTGGGAATTACCGGCTGCACGGAGCACTGCACCCACGCCGAGTCGCAGGATCTGGCGCTGACGCCAGCCGTTCGGGTGGTCGATGGCCGGGACATCAAAGGATTCAACGTCGCGGTCGGCGGCAAGATGGGATCGGGGGGCTACCGCATCGCTTCGCCGCTCGACGTGTTCGTGCGTCCCGACGACGCAGTCCAGCTATGCAGTCACGTGACGTTCATCTTCCGGGACCACGGGTCGCGTGCGACGCGGACCAAGGCGCGCCTCGCGTTTCTCATCGACGCATGGGGCGTGGCGAAGTTCCGGGCGGAGCTCGAGCGCCGTATGGGCCGCCCGCTGCCGCTCGCCGGCAAAGATCTGCGCGGGACCAGGACCGCCGATCACCTGGGCATCGTCAAGCAGAAGCAGCCCGGCCTGAACTATGTGGGCCTCGCGATTCCGGTCGGCCGCATCACCGACGCGCAATTGTTCGATCTGGCACGGCTCGCCGACGCGTACGGCAGCGGGGACCTACGCTTGACGACGAGCCAGAACGTGATCATTCCCAACGTACCGGACGGCAAGTTGTTCGGCCTGGCGTCCGAGTCGCTGCTGCGCGACTTCCAGCCCGATCCGCCGGGCGTGGTCCGGGGACTGGTGAGCTGCACCGGCATCGACTATTGTCATTTCGCGCTGGTCGAAACCAAGGACCTCGCGATCAAAACGGCTCGTCATCTCGAACGCAAGCTTCCCGCGAACAAGCATTTGACGATGCACTGGTCGGGATGTCCGGCCGGCTGCGGCAATCACGCAGCCGCAGACATCGGTCTGCTGGGCAAGAACGTCAGGATCAATGGCGAAGTCGTGGAAGCGGTCGATGTCTTTGTCGGCGGCAAGTCCGGACCGAACGCGAGGCCCGGCACGAAGATTCTCGAGGACGTGCCGTGCACCGAATTGCCGGAGGTGCTCGAGCGCGTTATTCCCTACCTGTCAGGAAAGCGGCCGCTGTTGGCCACACGTCCGTCGGCCGGACACCCGGGATCGGCCGCGGTTGTACAAATGTAGATTCAGGCGGCAACGATTTCTCGACGAAGAAGAGCTTGTAATGATGGCGTTTTGCCGTTGCGGTTGACTCGGCAGCCTGGTACTGTTCGATCGCTTCAAACGTTGCCGCCGCGCCGCACTCAGCGCCGGTCGGGAGTTGGCAA
>QHWL01000152.1:5430-5861 GCA_003222555.1 Acidobacteriota bacterium
CAAGATCACATCTCGAAGAAAAGGGTGGTCCTAACGATGCCCGGCGCCGAGGCCGTGATCGTTCGGCGAGACGAGCAATACCGAGTCACCGATGCCGGGGTGCTCACCATGGATCTCTACTACCCACCTGATTCGAAGAGCGGAGCGCGCGCGCCCGCTGTGGTCTTTGCGACCGGCTTTTCCGATGTGGAAGCCCAGAAGATGCTCGGGTGCATGCTGAAAGAGATGGGTTCGTACGTCTCGTGGGGACTATTGACGGCTGCGTCCGGGCTGGTGGCCATCACGTACACGAACAGAGAGCCAGCAAAGGATGTTCACGCCGTACTTCAACACCTGCGACAGAACGCCAAGTCCTTGGACATTGATGAAAGCAGGGTCGGCGTGTGGGCGTGCTCCGGCAACGTTCCGACCGCGCTGTCAGTGCTGATGCA
>QHWL01000153.1 GCA_003222555.1 Acidobacteriota bacterium
CGTCGTGTTTCAACGCCCGCTCCGCTTTATCTGGGACATTGCGGGGGACGTTCAGGAGCGCTATCACGTCGACCTGGTTCCGGCGCTGACCATCTTCGTCGGCGTCTTCATCTTTCACGAATCCCGAAAACGGCTGCAGGCGAAGGCTGACGCGATTGCTGCCGCGGCCGAGGCAGCGCAGGCTCGCACGCGCTCGGCGGAACTCGAGCGGCTCATGACATTCAGCCGGGCGCTCGCCAACGCGCTGGATGAGACGAAGCTTCAGCAAGTCCTCTGGAGATTTCTGCCGGCATTCGCCGGCGAACGCGAGTTTTGGGTCCTGACGCGCAAGCTGGACCGCTGGGATGCGCTTGTGCGGGACACGACAGGTACCAACAGGCAGCCGGTAGAAGAGCTCGAATCGATCGCGGAACGAGCGTTATTGCCCGAATCACTTTCGGAGGCAGGCATCGAAGGAACCGTGCATGCCGAGGCTCTCTGCTTTCCCATGATTGCCGGAGAAAAAGTGATTGGGGTGCTCGGGATTCGCGACGGATCCACGCTCACGCACGATGAACGGAAAGCCCTCGCCGCCGCCACGGGATTGATCGCGATTGCCGTGAGAAATGTGCACTTGTTTCTGGAGACGCACGAACACAGCCTGCGCGACGGCCTCACCAGCTGTTTCAACCGTACCCATGGTCTCGAGACGCTGGACATGGAGCTGCGACGGGCGAGACGCATGCGGCTGCCGCTGTCGATTCTGATGTTCGATATCGACCATTTCAAGAGCATCAACGATCAGCTCGGGCATCTTCGCGGCGATGACCTGCTCCGGGCGGTGGGGGCCCAGCTCACTCGTGTTTTTCGAGCCACCGATGTCAGATGCCGGTATGGCGGCGATGAGTTCCTCGTCATTCTTCTTGGGACGCCGCTACTCGGAGCCCAGCAGGCCGCTGAAAACCTGCGGCGGGAGATCCAGACGCTCGCGATGGTGGCCGGCGATCGAACGGTCCCCGTCACTGCGAGCATCGGGGTGGCTTCGGCGGCTTCGGCTGAAATGGACGTCACCGCGTTGATCGAACGGGCAGACGAAGCGCTGTACCAGGCCAAACGATCGGGGCGGAATCGTTTCTGCGTCGCGGGCCCCGCGGAGCCCTCGTCGCCGGCTGAGCCCCAGGCTCTCGGCCTGCAGGGAAGCGCCGATCGGCGGCACTGAAGCCACGGCAAGCGGCGGGATCCGGATAATCATGTCAACCACGACCTGGCGCGTGTCTCCTCCGGCGAGGGCTTGATGATCGGCTCAGTGATCCCGTACCTCGTCGTGGCGATGTTGATCGCGTTGGCGGCGGCCGTTGTGGCGGCGGTGCGTACGCGCACCGCACGGGCCGCCCTGCTTGCCAGCGAGGAAAAGTGCCGGCAGCTCGTCGAGCACGCGCCCGAGGCGGCGACGCGGGCGCAGGATCAGCAGACGCAGCAAGCGCAGACCATCGAAGCCGTGGGGCGGCTGACCGGCGACATCGCACACGACCTTAACAACCTGTTAACGGCGATCGCCGGTTACACTGAGCTGCTGATCACGAAGCTGGATCAGACCAATCCGATGATTCAGGACGCCCATGAGATTCGGCGTGCTGCCTTGGGCGCGGCGCGGCTCACCAAACAGTTGGTGGCCGTCAGCCGCAGTCAGCCGGCGACGACAGAGATCATCGACGTCAACGCGGTGGTGGCGCGCACCGCGGGCGTCCTCAACGGCATGCTGGGCAACGACATCGGCGTGACACTGGCGCTCGATGGCGACATCAAGCGCGTCAAGGTCGGTGCGAGGCATGTCGAAGAGATTGTGCTCAACCTCGCCCTCAACGCGCGCGACGCCATGCCGAACGGCGGCCGCCTGACGTTCACCACCGTCATGCATATGAACACCGGACGGGACGCCGCGATCGGGCAGGCAGGCGAGTATGTGCGACTGATCGTCACCGACACCGGCTGCGGCATCCCCAAGGAGATTCAGTCGACCGTATTCGAGCCGTTCCTGACCACGCGAGGCAGCATCGGCAGTGCCATCGGTCTGGCGAAGGTCCACGACATCGTGAAACAAAGCGGAGGCCGCATTCACCTCGACTCGGCGGCCGGCGTCGGCACGACGTTCACCGTCGACCTGCCCGCGACATCGGAACCCTCAGCGGCAGCCCATCCGACCCCTTCGGCGCCACGATTGGACTGGGGCTCGGTGCTGATCGTCGAAGACGAGCCCCGCGTGCGCGAGCTCGTCAAGGTGATGCTCGTTCGTGCCGGACACGACGTCGTGGCGGCGGCAGGGCCGCACGAAGCCATCGCGTTGCTGAAGCGCCCACATGACATCAAGCTCGTGCTGATCGACATCGTCCTGCCCGAGATGAATGGGTACGACCTGGCGGCCGAAGTGCGGAAAATCGCGCCAGACGCCCACATCGTGTTCATGTCTGGCTTCGCCTGCGATTTGATGCGGCAATCCGCGGACAGCTTCCTCGCGAAGCCTTTCACCGTCGAAGCGCTCACCAATATCGTCCACGAGGCGCTCGCGGTCCCTCCGGGCAGGAGCGGCCAATCGTCGATTTAGCAGCATGAGGATCCGTTTCTTGCTGACCGAGGTGCATCGTGGGACTGATTGACTTCATCAAAGGCGAACTGATCGAGATCATCGAGTGGACCGATGACTCGCGCGACACGCTCTCGTACCGGTTCCCAGACAAAGACAAAGAAATCAAGCGGGGCGCCCAGCTGATCGTGCGGGAGTCTCAAGTCGCGCAGTTCGTGTACCTCGGCCAGTACGGCGACGCCTTCAACCCTGGGCGTTACACTCTCTCTACGGACAACATCCCCGTCCTGACCAAGCTTCAGGGATGGAAGTACGGGTTCGAGACGCCGTTCAAGGCCGATGTCTACTACGTCACGACGCGGCTGTTCACCGGCAACAAGTGGGGTACCTCCAACCCGGTGATGGTCCGCGATCAGGATTTCGGCATCGTGCGGGTTCGGGCGTTCGGCACCTACGACTTCCGCATCGTGGACGCGAAACGGTTCCTGAAGGAGGTGGCCGGCACCGACGACCACTTTCGCCTCGACGAGTTTGCCGATGCGATGCGGTCGCGCATCGTAAGCGTGTTCAGCGAAGCGCTGGCAGCCAGCAAAGTGCCGGTCCTCGACGTGGCGGCGCGCTACACGGAACTCGGCAATGCGCTTCTGCCCCTGATCAACCCGGTGCTCGGCCACAAGTACGGCCTGGAGATGGCGAGCTTTGTCCTCGAGAACGTCTCGGTGCCGCCAGAGGTCGAGCAGGCCGTCGACAAGCGATCCAGCATGGCCGCGGTCGGGAACCTGAACGACTTCGTGAAGTACCAAATGGCTCAGGGCCTCGAGAAGGGCGGCGCCGGAGCCGGCGGCATCGGCGCGGAGATGGCCGTCGGCCTGGCGATGGCGCAGCAGATGCTGAACCAGCCGGGTGGCGTCATGGCGCAGGCCACCCCGGCTGCAGGTGCAACCGCAGCCGGTTCCTTAGGGGTGCCAGAGACACTGAGCCCGGGCGACGCCGCGCGGCTGCTCGGCGTCACCGAGGCCGACGTGATCGCGAGCCTCGAGTCCGGCGATCTCAAGGGCAAGCGCATCGGCTCCCAGTGGCGGGTCACCAAAGCGCAGCTCGCGCAGTTTCTCCAGTAGTCAGCCTGACGCCTTCTTCAGCCAGCGCGCCGCCGCGGCCAAGCCGGCTTCGACCAGGCCGGTGGACGAGGCGGCCTTCCACCACTCAGCGTCGCTTTGCCCCGAGGAAAGCGACGCCTCGACTTCGCGCCGCGCGCGCTCGAGCTGAAGCGCCAACGTGGGATCGATTGGTCGATCGTGCCGGTCGGCCTGCTGAAGCTGGGCGATCATCTGCTCGGTCTGCTTCATGTCCAGCATCGACACGGGCGAGCCGCAGTGCGTGCAGGAGGAAGCCGTGGCGAGGTCGATCGCAGCGCCGCAGTTCGAGCAATTCACCATCTGGATGTTCTGCCGCAGCTCCTCCAGTTGCTGCGGCGAAAGCGGGCGGATGAAGTTCTTCTCGCGCAGGAAATTGAAGAAGGTGATCAACCGTCCGTGGTCGTGGTCGCAGCGCCAGTATTGAAACGGGGTGTTGCGCTGCAGGTCGTGCGTCTGATGCAGGTGCGAGCCGCAGCGGGGGCACTTCAAAACGATCGAGAGCGGCGCGCGCTTTGACGAGGCCTGTTCGCCGATGAGCTTGAACAGCTTGAGAGTCGAGCCGGGCGTGAGCTGAAGGTTCTCGTGCTGGTCGAACCAGAACGCCTGGCAGGAAGCACACAGATCGATACTGACCGTCGCACCAAGGGACGCCTCGAGCGTCAAGGCCGTCATGGCCGACCCACAACTCGGGCAATTCATTTGACGGCCAACAACCGCAACCGGCTTCGACAACTAACAGGTCGGAAACCGGCGCGGCACGTCAGATGATAATTCAACCGCAACGCCCGAAGACAGTAAAGGGGGAGCAAGGCGCTCCCCCCTTTCAGAAAACTTCGACTGTCGTTCGCTCAATCAGAACTCATACCTGACGCCGAACTGGAACCGGCGCTGGCCGTCGCCAACGAGACCGAGGTTCGTTGTGTAGCCCTTGACCGCAGTGACGAAGTTGCCCGCGCTGATGTCGGCGTTTGCGCCATCGACGTAAAGGTTCGCGTGCTTGAAGGGGTTGTAGAGCTCGAAACGGATCTGCACGGCCTGGCCACCGTTGAGCCGGAACCGCTTCCCGAAGACCGTATCGATGTTCCATCTTCCAGGCGCCCGGAACACGTTCCGCGCGGTCATGCTCGACGGATACGGACCGAAGTCATTCGTGCCGGTGATCGCGTTTGCGTAGGAACCCACACCTTTGAGCTGGCTGCTCAGGTCGATGTAGTTGTACGTATTCGGGTCGCCGCTGGATGGCGGATTCGAGCTCGGGGACGGCAGCGAGCCGACACCGATCATCCGCATGCACTTCGAATTGGCGTTGGTACAGTCATACACGGTGAACG
>QHWL01000154.1:0-1358 GCA_003222555.1 Acidobacteriota bacterium
CTTTCGGCACGGTGAGGGGTACACGGTCGAGCTGAAGACGGCTACCGTGCTACAGGGCCTCGGATTCAAGCCATTGGACTTCGATCGCTTCACCGACACGTTCTCCGGCGGCTGGCAGATGCGCATCGCCCTCGCGAAGCTGCTCCTCGGCCAGCCCAACCTGCTGCTGCTCGACGAGCCGACCAATCATCTCGATCTCGAGGCGCGCAACTGGCTGGAGACCTACCTCAACGCGTACCCGTACGCCGTCATTCTCGTCTCCCACGATCGGTTCTTTCTCGATGCCGTGGTGACGCGCATCGCCGATCTGACGCTGCGCACGCTCACCGATTACGTGGGCAATTACAGCGACTACCTGGTCGAGCACCACGCACGCATCGATCAGCTTCGGAAAGCCAAGCGCGAGCAAGACGAGGAAGTCGGGCGCGTCAAGATGTTCATCGACCGCTTCCGCTACCAGGCGACCAAAGCCTCGCAGGTCCAGAGCCGGATCAAGATGCTCGAGAAGGTCGTCCCCATCGAGGTCCCGCCGGAGCGCAAGAAGATCCATTTCAATTTTCCGGTCTGCGCGAAGAGCGGCCGCACGGTGCTCGAGCTGAAGAACGCGCGAAAAGCGTACGGCGATCTCGTCGTCTTCAACGATCTCACTCTGCACGTGGAGCGGGGAGATCGGATCGCGCTCGTTGGGCCCAACGGCGTCGGCAAATCCACCTTGATGCGCATGCTGTCGGGCGAGGAGGCGCCCGATTCCGGCGAACGCCGCGAAGGCCATCACCTCGTCGTGCAGTACTTCGCGCAGGACGAGGCGACGCGCCTCGACCCGGCGCCGACCGTGTACGAAACGCTGGCGTCGGGCTCGCCCAACCACATGGTTCCGACCATTCGCAACATCCTCGGGGGATTTCTCTTCTCGGGAGACGACGTCTACAAGCGAGTGCGAGTGCTGTCGGGAGGCGAGCGAACGCGGCTGGCGGTGGCGCGCATGCTGCTGCGGCCGTCGAACACGCTGTTGCTCGACGAGCCCACCAACCATCTCGACCTCGACTCGAAAGAAGTCCTCCTGGACGCGCTCGTCGACTATGGCGGCACGCTCCTCTTCGTCTCGCACGATCGCTACTTCGTCGAGCGGCTCGCGACGAAGATCATCGAGGTGGGCAACGGCACGGCCGTCGTGTATCCGGGGACCTACAAGGAGTTCCTGTGGCACAAGGAGCATCCCATCGGGCAGGATCGGCCCGGCGGCGACCCCAGCGCGCAAGCGCGCGAGGGCTCAGTGCGAGCGGCGTCAGCCAACGCCAGCCTCGAGCCGGCACCGCAGCAGGGCCGGCCCCAGCGCCGTGAAGGCAGCCTTTCGCCAG
>QHWL01000154.1:1516-2096 GCA_003222555.1 Acidobacteriota bacterium
CAAGCGCGGCGCGCCCGGATCGACGACCTCGAGACGCGCATCGCCGACTGTGAGAAAGCCATCCGCGACATCGAGACCACGATGGCCGCGCCAGGGTTCTACGACGACCGTTCCGCGGCTCAGCCGATCATCGACCGCCATCAGGCGCTCATGTGGACGGTCGGCGATCTGATGCATCAGTGGGAACAGCTCCAGTCGGGCTCCGATATCGTCGCCGCCAACTAGCGCTGGATTTACAAATCCGTAAGCCGCTTACAGTTTTGGTAGATCGGTATTCGTGCTGTTTCTCGTAACCGATTGATTTCATTGGTCTTTCCTCGCAATCTCGATATTTCGGCCCGGCACACGGTTTGCCCCTATTCCTGTCGAGCTGACGAGGTCAACGACCAGAGAAGCGAGCGCTCCGACATGCCGGACACATCCCAGCCCTCCGACGCGGGTCCGGGTCGCCGCCGACTCGGGTCGTCGCCGATCAGGCGGGGTGTCAGCCGTGTGGCTGCCGCCGACGACCGGTTCTTCCGCCACATCGTCAGCAGCATGCGCAACGGTGTCATCGCCTTTCACCGCGATGGCACCCTCG
>QHWL01000154.1:2210-7198 GCA_003222555.1 Acidobacteriota bacterium
AGCGTTCGAGCTGAGCCATTTGCCGAATCGCGCCGAGCTGCGGCTGAAAGACCTCGACCGCGTCATCGGCTACACGCTGTCGCAAGTGAAGGACGACGGCGGGCAGCCGACCGGCGCCGTGATGTTCTTCAAGGACCTCACGCAGGTGGAGCAGCTCGAGGAACGCGAGCGCCTGCGCGATAGGCTTGCGTCGCTTGGTGAGATGGCGGCCGGCATCGCGCACGAGCTGAAGAACCCGCTGGCCGGCATCGAAGTGATGGCGGGGCTGCTGAAACGCCAGGTGCCGGACTCGGTTGACGCCCAGTCGCTGCTCGCCGACATCATGAGCGAGGCGAAGCTGGCGAACGCCATTCTGGTCGAGATGCTCGAGTTCGTGCGGCCCATCAGGCTGCAGGTCGAGCACACCGCACTGGCCGATGTGGTGCATCAGGCCGTGACGCTGGCGGAAACCAAGGCGCCCCGCGGCAACGTCTCGGTTGCGGTCGAGATGCCGGCCGATTTGCCGATGATCGAGGGGGATCATCACCAGCTGTGCCAGGTGTTCACGAACCTCGTGGCCAACGCGTTCGAGGCGCTCGAGGGGAAGGGCCAGATCACCATCACGGTGTCGTCGGGGGCCATGGAGCAAGACCCAGCGTTCGGCCGCGAGCCGCAGAAGCCGGTGCTGATGGTGGTCGTCGATGTCGCCGATGATGGACCGGGGGTGCCCGAAGAGTTGACAGACCGGATCTTCAATCCGTTTTTCACGACCAAGCCCCAGGGCTCCGGGCTGGGCCTGGCGATCGTGAGAAAGATTGTCGACGCACACGATGGCCGGATCGATCTCAGCAGCAGCCCGGCCACTGGCACGCGCTTCAGGGTCACGTTGCCGGTGTCGAGTCCGGGCGGATGGTTCAAATAGGCGTCGTCATTCAGCGAAAGGCGTAGAAGGACATGGGGCGCATTCTTGTCGCCGACGATCACGACGCACTCCGCCGCGGGCTCGTACGCGGGCTCACTGAGGCCGGGCACGAAGTCGAGGAAGCGTCCAACGGCAACGCCGCGATCGAGCGGTTGACCGACAGCTACTTCGACGTCGTGTTGAGCGACCTCAAGATGGGCGGAAGCGACGGCCTCGACGTGCTGCGCACGACGCGCGCGCTGCATCCGACGACAGCCGTGATCCTGATGACGGCGTTCGGGTCGGTGAACACCGCCGTCGAAGCGATGAAGATCGGGGCTTTCGACTACGTGCAGAAGCCGTTCGAAATCGAGGAGATGGAAGTCAAAATCGAGAAGGCGCTCGAGGTCAAGCGCCTCAAGTACGAGCTCGAATACCTCCGCGGCACGCAGCAGGACCTCTACGAGTTCGACAAGATCGTCGGATCGAGCCCGGCGCTGCAGCACGTCCTGGACATCGTCAAGAAGGTCGCCAAGAGCAACACGACGGTGCTCATCCGCGGCGAAACGGGGACCGGCAAGGAGCTCATCGCCGGCGCGATCCACCACAACTCGCTCAGAACGTCGCGCAACTTCGTCAAGGTGAACTGCGCGGCGCTGCAGGAAAACCTGCTCGAGTCCGAGCTCTTCGGGCACGAAAAGGGCGCCTTCACCGGCGCCGACAAGCAGCGCATCGGCCGCTTCGAGCAGGCTGACGGCGGGACGCTGTTTCTCGACGAAATCGGCGACATGAGCCAGAACACGCAAGCGAAGATTCTGCGCGTGCTGCAGGAGCACGAGTTCGAGCGGCTCGGCGGCACCAGAACCTTGAGGGTCGATGTGCGGCTCGTCGCGGCCACCAACCGCGATCTTTCAGCGATGGTGCAGTCGGGCCACTTCCGCGAGGACCTCTATTACCGGCTCAACGTCGTGTCGATCGAGATCCCGCCGCTGCGTGAGCGCAAGGACGACATCGTGCCGCTCGCCAACACGTTCATCCGTCGTTTCTCGGGCGAGCTGAAGAAGAAGATCGACGGCCTCGAGCCCGACGCGCAGAAGCTGCTGATGCGGTACAACTGGCCGGGCAATATCCGCGAGCTCGAGAACACCATCGAGCGCGCGATGCTGCTGGCCGAGGGGCGCGCCATCGTTTCCGGCGACCTTCGGCTCGGTGAGGTGTCGACGACGGGGGGCGGCCGCGATCAGGTGCCGGTGGTGAAGATTCCCCCGACCGGCATTGCGCTCGACGACATCGAGCGGCATGCGCTCGTCGAGGCGCTGAAGATGTCCAACTGGGTCCAGAAGGACGCCGCGGAGCTGCTGTCGATCAGCCCACGAGTGATGAACTACAAGATCAAAACGCTGGGCATCGAGTTCCCGCGCGGGCGACGCGCCGCGCCACCCGCGGTCATGGCGGCGTCGTAGGAAATTTACAATTTACAAGTTTACAAAGGATCCTTTGTAAATTCCTCATTGTAAATTGTCAATTGCTCGGTCCCGCCCGCGCCCGCGGGTGACTTTTTTGATACACCGCGAGGAGTTGCGCCGCGTTGACGTGCGTGTATCGCTGTGTCGTGGCGAGGCGCACGTGGCCGAGCAGTTCCTGAATCGCGCGCAGATCGGCGCCGCGCTGCAGCAGGTGCGTCGCAAATGAATGCCGCAGAGCGTGCGGGCTGATGCCCATGCGCGCGCTGCACGCCGCGACGTACCGGCGCACCAGGCGATCGACGCTTCTCACCGTGAGGCGCGTCCCTCGATAATTGACAAACAGCGGATCCCGGGTTTTCTCCTGGCGTCCGACTCGCACGCGGCCGGAGCGTCCGGCTCCAGCCTGACCTGCCGCAACGATCCGCCCACGATCCTTCAAGTACGTCCGCAGCGCGGTCGCCGCGCTGGTGTTGAACGGCACGATGCGCTGTTTGCCGCCTTTGCCGAGCACCCGCACCATCCTCGCACTCAGATTCGCGTCCTCGACATCGAGCCCGACCAGCTCGCCGAGCCGCAATCCCGACGCATAGAAGAGCTCCAGGATCGCACGATCGCGCCGGCCCAGCGGCGTGTCGTCGGAGGCCGCCGCGATGAGCCGCGTCATTTCGTCTTCCGACAAGTGCGCCGGCATGCGCAGCTCGCGTCTGGGCGTGGCGATGAGCGCGCCCGGATCGCCGTCGATCACGCCTTCGCGGCGCAGATAACGCAGAAACGTGCGCGCCGCCGCGAGCTTGCGCGCCGCAGTCGCGCGCGACTGACCCTGCTTGTGGACCGCGGCGAGAAAGCTGCGAATCGCCGCCCGATCGAGGCGTGCCGGCTCGAGCTCGGTCGCCGGGACGCCCGTCTGGACGGCGATGTGCTGCAGCAACTGCGAGAGATCGCTTTCGTACGCGCGCACGGTGTGCGCAGACGCGTTGCGATTGAGCTCGAGGAACTGAAGAAAGGCGTTCAAGTAGTCCAGCATCGGGGTTAAGTCACGCTCACGTCAGCTTTTTCTTATGGCGCCGCGGGTGCTGTTAAGAAACCGATAACCGCCGAGACCGCCGAGAAAAAGACGCGATGAATTCTCGGCGTGCTCTGCGTGCTCTGCGGTGAAACGGGATTTTTCACACGCGCTCAAGGGCTGTCACTTGCTCGCGCATCCGCGCTCGCGAGGGCCGCAGGCGCTTGGCCTGGGCGGCTGCGCCGCTCGGTATCGGCCAATTCTCGGCCGTCCATCCACCGCGTGAGATCCGCAAGCGCACGTTCTGATAGTGCTCGCTTGCGCGCCAGTTTGTTGCGCGGCGCGCGATCGAGCGGCTGCATGATCCCGAACGTGATGTTCGACGGCTCGTAGTGCGCAGGATCGGCGTGCGAGACGTAATACGCCAGCGCGCCGATGGCGGTGGTCCGTGGCGGAGCTGCCGGCGGCTCCCCTTTGGCCAGCGCCGCCGCGTTGAGTCCCGCCAGCAAGCCGGACGCCGCCGACTCGACGTAGCCTTCAACCCCCGACATCTGGCCCGCGAAAAGCAACGTCGGCCGGCCGCGCACTTGCCAGGTCTCGGTGAGCACGGTCGGTCCGTTCACATAGGTGTTGCGGTGGACCATCCCGAACCGCACGAACTCGGCGTCTTCGAGTCCGGGAATCAGCCGCAGGACGCGCGCCTGTTCGCCCCACTTGAGCTGTGTCTGAAACCCGACCAGGCTGTAGTGATCGCCGGCGAGGTTGTCCTGGCGGAGCTGCACGGCGGCGTACGGCTGACGGCCGGTCCGTGGATCGACGAGGCCGACTGGCTTCATCGGTCCGAACCGCAGCGTGTCGACTCCTCGATGCGCCATCACCTCGATCGGCAGACAGCCTTCGAAGAAGCGCTCGTGGTCGAAGTCGTGGACCGTGGCCGACTCGGCGTGAACGAGAGCTTCGTAAAAGCGGTCGTACTCCTCGCGGGTCAACGGGCAGTTCACGTAGTCGCCCTGGCTGTCGTCGACGCCGCACGCTGGGCCGTCGTCTGCCGCCGGCGCGTCAAGCGAAGGCGGAAGGTGGACACCGCGATCATCGATGCCGTCTGCCTCGAACCGGCAATCGGTGTCATCCGGCTTCGGCCGGACCGGCCCCAGACTGCGATCCCAGCGCGACGCGCGGAAGACCTTCGACCGATCGATGGTGTCGGCCAGCACAATCGGGCTGATGGCGTCGTAAAAGTAGAGGTGCTCCTGACCGACGAGCGACCGAAGGTCGGCCGACAAGGCGTCCGAGGTGAGCGGCCCCGTCGCCACAATCACCGGCTCGCGCTCGCTCGAGGCGGGAATCGCCGTCACCTCTTCGCGCACGATCGTGATGAGCCGATGATCGCTCAGCGCGCGCGTGATGGCATCAGCGAACCGATCGCGATCGACCGCGAGCGCGGCGCCGGCGGGTACGCGGCTCGCTTCTGCGGCCTGGATGACGAGCGACCCAAGCCGCCGCATTTCTTCTTTGAGGAGACCCACGGCGTTATCGAGCTTGTCGCCGCGGAACGAGTTGCTGCACACCAGCTCGGCGAGCCGATCGGTTTTGTGGACGGCCGTGGGACGCACCGGCCGCATTTCGTACAGCGCGACCG
>QHWL01000155.1:0-1354 GCA_003222555.1 Acidobacteriota bacterium
ACGAATTTCTCGAGCGTCCCGACGGCTACGCCGGTCTCGCCAGGACCTACGGATTGAGATTCGCCAGCGCGCCGCGCGTGATGGACCTGACGTTGAGCTACCGCGCGCTGGCGTCCCGTCAGGTGGATCTGATTGCCGGCGACGCGACGGCGGGACTGATCAAAAGCCTCGATCTCGTTCGCCTGGAAGACAACCGTCAGTATTTTCCGCCTTACGACGCCGTGCCCGTCGCGCGGGCGCAGATGCTGCTGCGCTATCCGCAGGTGCGCGCCGCGATCGAGCGCCTGGCGGGTCGCATTTCCGCCGACGACATGCAGGCGATGAACTACGCGGCCGACGGGCGGCACGAGGATGTCAGCGCGATTGTCCGGCGGTTTCTGGCCGAAAGACCCCGGGGAGCCCGGTGAGGGACGGATCAGTCGTCGGCCGCTTCATCCTCAGTGTCCAGCTTTAGCCGGACCGTTGCGGCGCTTCCCTCGTTGGAAGGCCGCCTGTTCGGCGCCCGCTCGATCACGGTTCCAACTGCGCTCTGAAACGGTCCGGATCCGGCATCGATCCATCTCACGCGCCACCTCGCCATTGAGGTGAAACGCTCGATCTGGCCGGTTTCCGACGCATGTATGCGCCAGGACCGCGCAATGGCGTCTTCACATGGTACGATTGCCTTTTGAGGACTGGCGTATGTCGACCGTGAACACCTTCGCCACGCGCACGACCGTCCAAGTTGATGGCCGCGGCGTCCAGATTTACAGCCTCCCCGCGCTCGAAGCGGCCGGATTTCCAGAAATCGCCCGCCTGCCGTACTCGATGAAGATTCTTCTGGAGAACCTGCTGCGCCACGAAGACGGCCGCTTTGTGAAATCCGCCGACATCGAGGCGCTCGCACGCTGGGATGTCAAAGGCTCCGCGCAGAAAGAGATTTCGTTCGTGCCGGCTCGCGTACTCCTGCAGGATTTTACCGGCGTTCCCGCAGTGGTCGATCTGGCGGCCATGCGCGACGGCATCGCGCGGCTCGGCGGCGATCCCGCCCGTGCGAATCCCCTGCAGCCTGTCGAGCTCGTGATCGACCATTCGGTTCAGGTCGATTTCTTCGGCCAGGCGAACGCCTTTCAGCTCAATGCTGAGCTCGAGTTCTCGCGCAACAGGGAGCGCTACGCGTTTCTACGATGGGGACAGGACGCATTCCACAATTTCCGCGTCGTTCCGCCCGACACCGGCATCGTTCACCAGGTGAATCTCGAGTATCTCGCCCGGGTGATTGTGTCCGCCGAATCACCTGACGGCCCGCTTGCGTATCCAGACACGCTGGTCGGCACCGACTCGCACACGACGATGGTGAACGGGCTTGGCGTGG
>QHWL01000155.1:1620-13356 GCA_003222555.1 Acidobacteriota bacterium
CGCCATCTTCCCGATCGACGCCATGACGCTGGATTACCTGCGCCTGACCGGCCGCGAAGACTCGCGCGTGCTTCTGGTTGAAGCCTACGCGAAGGCGCAGGGCTTGTTCAGGGCGCCGGACGCCCCCGATCCGGTGTATTCGGAAATTCTCGAGCTCGACCTGAGCTCGGTCGAGCCGAGTCTTGCCGGACCGAAGCGGCCGCAGGATCGCGTTTCGCTCAAGCAGGCGAAGAGCGGGTTCCAGACGGCACTCGGGTCGATGCAGCCGGCCGCGAAAAAACCGGCTGCGCCGCCGATGTCGATGCGCGGCGGGGCGGCCATGACGAGCGAGGGCGGCATCGCGGTCGCGGAAGCGCCGGCCGCCGCGCAGCAGCTCGAGCATGGTTCGGTCGTGATCGCCGCCATTACGAGCTGCACCAACACGTCGAATCCCAGCGTGATGATCGGCGCGGGCCTGCTCGCGAAGAAAGCGGTCGAGCGCGGTCTCTCCCGGCAGCCGTGGGTGAAAACGAGCCTCGCGCCGGGATCGAAAGTCGTCACCGAGTATCTGAATAAGGCCGGATTGACGCCCTATCTCGAAGAGCTCGGGTTCAACCTGGTCGGCTACGGCTGCACCACGTGCATAGGTAACAGCGGTCCGCTGCCCGACAAAGTGGCGGCCGAAGTCGAGTCGCGCGATCTGGTCGTCGCGTCGGTGCTCAGCGGCAACCGCAATTTCGAGGGACGCATTCAGCAGCAGGTGCGCGCCAACTATCTGGCCTCGCCGCCGCTCGTGGTCGCGTACGCCCTGGCGGGCCGGATGACGATCGACCTGACCACCGAGCCGATCGGCATCGGCCGCGACGGCCACGCAGTGTATCTGCGCGATCTGTGGCCGACGGAACGGGAAATTCAGAAGACGATGCTCAGCGCCGTCAGTTCGGAGATGTTCCGGCAGCAGTACGCGGATGTCTTTCATGGCGATGAGCGGTGGCGATCGTTGAACGTCCCGAGCGGCGATCGCTTCGTATGGGATCCCGACTCCACCTACATCCGCAATCCGCCGTTCTTCGAGGGGCTCACGCTTCAGACCACGCCGCTTCGCGACATCGCGGGCGGCCGGGTGCTCGCGCTGCTCGGCGACAGCATCACGACGGACCACATCTCGCCGGCGGGGTCCATCAAGAAGGACAGCCCGGCCGGCCGGTATTTGATCGAGCATGGCGTCGAGCCGCACGACTTCAATTCGTACGGCGCGCGGCGCGGGAACCACGAAGTGATGATGCGCGGGACGTTCGCGAATATCCGCCTGCGCAATCAGCTCGCTCCCGGCACCGAAGGCGGCTGGACGAGGTATCAGCCCGATGGCGACGTCATGACGATTTACGACGCGGCGATGAAATACAAGAAGGCGGCTGTGCCGCTTCTCGTCATCGCGGGGCAGGAATACGGATCGGGATCGTCGCGCGACTGGGCGGCAAAGGGCACGCTTCTACTCGGCGTCAAGGCCGTGATCGCGGAAAGCTTCGAGCGCATCCATCGCAGCAACCTGGTGAACATGGGCGTGCTGCCTCTGCAGTTCCAAGCGGGCGCCTCGGCGACGTCGCTCCGCCTCACCGGGCGCGAACGGTACGATGTGACCGGGATCGCCGAGGCCCTCAAGCCCGGCGGTGTCCTGGCCGTTCGGGCCTGGGGCGACAACCCCAAGCCCATCGAGTTCCGAGCCGTCGCGCGCATCGACACGCCCGACGAGCTCGTGGCGTTCCGCCACGGCGGGATTCTGCCCTACGTGTTGCGCCAGCTCGTCGGAAAACAGTGACATCGCCCCGGGCATCACGAAGTCACGAAGAGCACGAAGACGCACGAAGCATTTTTTTGGACAAGAAAAATTCGTGGACTTTCGTGGCCTTCGTGACTTCGTGATGAACCAACCATGGATCGGTTGACTTCGGCAGCAGTCAAAGCAAAGGCCCGCGAGCTGGGTTTCGATGCGTGCGGCGTCGCGCCAGCGGCGGACCATCCCGAGTTGCGCTTCTTCGATGAATGGCTCGAGCGCGGCTGGGCCGGGGAGATGAGCTATCTTCATCGATCTGCCGACCGCCGCCGCGATGTCCGGCGTGTTCTACCGTCGGCCTGTACCGTGATCGCCACTGCGACCGTCTACAACACGAATCGGCCGTACTCGACCGAGTCCGCCGATTTGGGGCGCGCGCACATCGCGCGGTACGCCTGGGGCGACGACTATCACGACGTAATTGGCGGCAGACTCCAGGCGCTGCTGGCGTGGATGCGCGAAGCGTCGCCAGAGCCGTTCGACGCGCGGGCGTACGTCGACACGGGCCCGGTGCAGGAGCGCGTGTACGCGCAGCAGGCCGGCGTCGGCTGGATCGGCAAGAACACCTGCCTCATCAATTCCGATCTCGGATCGTGGTTGTTCCTCGGCGAAATCCTATGCAGCCTGCCGCTCGACACCGACTCTCCGGCGCTCGATCGATGCGGCACGTGCACGCTGTGCCTCGAGGCGTGCCCGACGCAGGCGCTGGTCGCTCCCGGCGTACTCGACTCGACGCGCTGCGTGTCGTACCTCACGATTGAGCTCCGCGGCGCGATTCCCGATGCCCTGCAATCGGGAATCGGGTCTCGCGTGTACGGCTGCGACGTATGTCAGGAAGTTTGCCCATGGAACGCGAAGCCCGCGATGTCGGACGATCCGGCCTGGCAGCCGCGTCGGGCATGGGATCAGGCCAATCTCGCTTCGTTGTCGGGGAAAAGCGACGCCGAGCTGCGCGAGGCGATGCGCGGCAGCCCCATGCGTCGAACCAAGGTGGCGGGCCTGCGCCGCAACCTCGCGGTCGCGCTCGCGAACAAACGCAATGCAGGACTCTAGAGCGTATGAAAAAATGCGCCGTTTACCGCAGAGCACGCAGAGCACGCCGAGATTCTTAGAGTCGCGAGAGAGATGAACATGACGTCCAAATCGTTGGCGCCCGCGTTCCTGCTGTCGATGCCGCAGCTCAGGGATCCGAATTTCAGCCGCACGGTGGTGCTGCTGTGCAAGCACACCGACGAGGGAGCGTTCGGGCTCGTCGTCAATCGGCCGCTCGTGACGACCGGGCGGGTCATCGTGAATCTCGAGCCCGCACCGGCGGATCGCGAGAAACGGGGGACAGGAACTCTCGGGACTCGCGGACTCCCGTCCGCCGACGTTCCGGCCGAGCCGCACGCGCAGGCGGAGACCCTTGCGACCGAACGTGAGCTTCAGGTGTGGGTCGGTGGTCCCGTCGAGCCGCAGCGCAGCTGGATGCTCGTCGGCAACGAGCCGGACGCGAACGACGAGGCGAGAGGGATGCGGATCGCCGACGCCCTGTATCTGTCGACATCGCCGGACCTGCTTCGACGCCTGCTCGAACCCGACCCTCCGCGCCGCACGCGCCTGGTCGTCGGATATTCCGGATGGGCGGCTGGCCAGCTCGAGGCGGAACTGCAGGCGTCGGCCTGGCTGCTGAGCGACGTCGACGGCGATCTGATCTTCGACACGCCGCCCGAGCGGATGTGGGAAGCGGCTATTCGACGGCTCGGAGCCGACCCGGCCACGCTGCAGATGTCACGGGGTGTTCACTGATGAGAATGCACAAATGCCCTGACCTCGGTGTGAACAGATCACGTTCAACGCAGAGACCGCGGAGCCCGCAGAGAAGAATCCCAACCGTTTCTCAGCGCGCTCTGCGAGCTCTGCGTTCCAACGTTTGGTGGTTTCAGAACCTGGCCACTCTGCGCGCCGTGCCGGTGAGCTCGAGGATGTGCATGCCGGTGTCGGCGCGGTCGGCGGTATAGATGTAACCGCGGTCGTCCACTTCGACGTTGTTCGTCTGGATTGAGATCTTGCAGCGCTGGTCGGGGCCTCTGCCGGTGCACTGCTTGCTGGTATTGCTGGTCGCTGCCGGAATGAAGTACCCGATCTCCTTTGGATTGAACGGATCGCGAATATCGACGGCACGCACCCCGCCAGCGAAGTACGCGACGAACATCACGCGATTGTGGTAAATCGGCGTGAAGTTCTCGTTTGCGGAGTGCGGGCCGAACCGTCCGCCGCGGTTGCACAGCTCCTCGGTGTCGGGTACGGTCCAGCCGGCGATCGCACCCGGTTTCGATTCGGTGGTAATGTCGACGATTCGCGTCATCTGCCTCTCCCCGGAGCACATCCCCCCGCTTTCTTCGCCGATGACCGCAACATAGTTTCGCGTCCCGGGAGCTCTCGGGGGCGCGGATGTATCGTGCTCACCGTGCTCCACAGTGGCGGCGACAGCGGACGGAGAGCTGGGATGTCTTTGAGTGGCGAAAGCGGCAACCGGCACGCCGAGCAGCGGAAGCACCGTGTGTGCGCCGTCTTCCGGCCGAAGATCGAGCCTGGAGATCTGTGGATACAGCAGGTTCGCGTCGGTTGGCTCCTTGGGTCCGTTCAACAGCTTCGATCGATCGACGATCTGCAGGATGGCATTTCCGTTGTAGCCGTAGCCGATGTACACGCGGTTGCCTGCCGGTCCGGTGGAGATGGGACCGTGGATGTCCTGAAAATGCCCGGTCATCGGCGGCGGATTCGTCGCGTTGGGCTGCTGGCCCGGCAGGCCGAAGTCGCGGATGAACACAGGCTTCGCCGGATCGGTCAGGTCGTAGATCTTCAACATGCGGACGGTGTGCCAGGCGGGATCACCGCCGACCAGGTAAGCGATTCCGGTGTCGCATTCCCACCAGTTCTTGTGCGTGTCGCGAAGCCCGCTCACCACGACGGCCAGACGGCTTGGCTTTGCCGGATCGGTGACGTCCCAGGTTTCGTGCGCGGACGTGCCGAAGCTGCGCAGCAGGTACACCTTGCTCCTGTCTGCGCGCGGGTTTTCGCCGCCGTTACAGATGCGCACCATCTGCGCGCCCCCCGCTTCGCCCCCGCCGGCCGCGTCGCCAGGAATATGAGCCAGGTACTTTGGCTGCTTCGGATTGGTGACGTCGACAATCGAGGTCCCGTTCGGTTCCTGCTTGCCGGTCAGAGGATTGAGCTTGGTGCCCCCATGGTGGCCGACGTAGGCGATCCAGCGCTCGCCTTGTTTTTGGATAACGGGCTGATAGGCGCTTCGCGCTTGAAGGTCGTCGTAGCCGACCAGGTCCATGTTGTTTTTTTCGACGCGCTGCTGCGCGGTTGCCACAGCGCCCAGCACCATCCCCAGTGCCACGGGCACAATTGCAAGACGAAGATGCCTCATCTCAACCTGCCTTTCGTAAATGGCTAGGGCAACCGGGATCGAGAGATTGGGCCGCGACAGTCGTAACACGCAGGTCTGAGGACGTCAAGGGATACTTATCGAAAAACTATGCGCCGGGCGCTGGTTGCGTGGCGCGGAACGGTCGGTTGGATCCTCTGCCGTTTTTCGGACGGGTGCTTTACGAAGTCGACAATGCGACAAACACCGTCCCGTCGGGCGCGAGGCCATCAATCGCGGGCAGGCACATTGTAGGCGCCGAAGGAAATCGAGAACAGGTCTGCCTCCAGTTGTAGACTAAGCGGATAGTCCCTCGAGGCTGGTCGAGCGGCCGATGAGGCCGCGAAGGCACAGGCGGCGGGGAGGTTGGAGACCGAGCCGATCACTAAGCGGATCATTGCCGATAGCAAGGCCGAGCCGCGTCAGCGGCGAAGGCACAGGCGGCGGGGGTGGGGCCCCGCCGCAAAGTAAAAGATGACATACACCGCGAAGCTCTCGATCGCCTGCGTGATGGCGGCAGCCGTCGGCTGCGCCCAGGAGGCCCCGGTGTCCGATACCGTCAAGCTGCAGCGTATGGCCGCGCGCTTTGCGCCGACCAAGATCGGCGCCGACCTTTCCACCATCTCGCCACAGGATCGCCGCGTTCTGGCCAAGCTGGTCGGCGCCTCGAAGATTATCGATGCGCTGTTTCTGCGGCAGGTCTGGGCGGCCAACGACGCGATGCTGCTCGATCTCGTCAAGGACGAGACCATTGCCGGCCGCGCGCGGCTGCACTATTTCCTCCTCAACAAAGGCCCCTGGTCGAGGCTCGATCACAATCAACCGTTCGTCCCGGGGGCGCCCGCCAAACTCGAGGGTGCGAACTTCTACCCCGCCGGCGCATCGAAAGCCGACCTCGAGCGCTGGATTCGTTCGCTGCCCGAAGCGGATCGGACCCGCGCCACCGGCTTTTTCACCGTCATCCGCCGCGGCCTCAACGGGAGCTTCAGCATCGTCCCCTACAGCGTGGAGTATCAAGGCGAGCTCGCGCAGGCCGCGGCCTTGCTGCGCGAAGCGGCGGGGCTCACGAGCGAGCCGACGCTCAAGGCGTTTCTCTCCAAGCGTGCCGACGCCTTCCTGTCGAACGACTATTACGACAGCGACGTCGCGTGGATGGAGTTGAAGGGAACGATCGAGCCGACGATTGGACCGTACGAGGTATACGAAGACGAGGTCTTCAACTACAAGGCGGCGTTCGAGGCCTACATCACGATTCAGGACGAAACGGAAAGCGCGAAGCTGCAGAAGTTCGGCGGCCAGTTGCAGGACATCGAAGATCATCTGCCGATCGATCCGAAGTTCCGCAACAAGAAGATCGGCGCCCTCGCGCCGATCGCCGTCGTCAACGAGATCTTCGCGGCAGGCGACGGCAACCGGGGCGTGCAGACCGCGGCATTCAACCTGCCCAACGACGAGCGCGTCGTCCGTGAGAAGGGCTCCAAGCGGGTCATGCTGAAGAACGTGCAGGACGCGAAGTTCGCGAAGACGCTGGTGCCGATCTCGAAGGTCGTGCTGCCGGCGGCCGCTCGAAAAGACCTGGCCTTCGAGGCGTTCTTCACCCACATCCTCGTCCACGAGCTGATGCACGGGCTCGGCCCGCACAACATCACCGTTGGCGGACGGCAGACCACGGTGAGGCAGGAGCTGAAGGAAACCTACAGCTTCGTCGAGGAAGCCAAGGCCGACATCTCCGCCCTGTTCGCCATCCAGCACATGATCGACAAAGGCGTGGTGCCCAAGTCGCTGGAGCGGCCGCTCTACACGACGTTTCTCGCCTCGACCTTTCGTTCGATTCGATTCGGGGTCAACGAGGCGCACGGCCGTGGCATCGCCATCCAGTTGAACTTTCTCCTCGATCAGGGCGCGGTCAACATGGCCCCCGACGGCACGTTTGCTGCGAACGAGGCGAAGATCAAGGATGCCGTAACCGCGCTCACGCGCGAGATCATGACGATTGAGGCCGAGGGCAATTACGCGAAAGCCAAGGCGCTCGGTGAGCGCCTCGGCATCGTTCGGCCCTCGGTGCAGAAGGCGCTGGACCGTCTGACGGCGGTGCCCGTCGACATCGAGCCACGGTTTACAACGGCCGGACGTCTCGGTCAGTGACGCATTATTCCCGGCATTTTCGCGCAAGGCGTGGCAATTTTCGCTAAACATTCGTCTATTAAAAGCTCGAAAATTCTGTCAGGCTGTAACGAGCTGAGCAGTTATCTGCACGCTGCGCGCCCTGCTGCTTCACCGCTTCCCCCGGCGCACACCGCGCCTCGATGCCGATACCTTTGACGATCGCAACCATACCCCTGCGCGTCCTCTTGATCGAAGCCTCGGAAGACGACGCGTCGCTCGTGGTGCGTTCGCTGACGCGCGGCGGCTACTCGGTCGTCTTCGAGCGCGTGGAGTCTCCCGAGGCGCTGACCGCGGCGCTCGACGGCGGCGCCTGGGACCTCGCGATCGCCGACTACATGATGCCGCGGTTCAGCGGCACCGCGGCGCTCGAGCTCTTGCGCACGCGCGATCCCGACATGCCCTTCATTTTCGTCTCGGGCACTATCGGCGAGGACGCTGTGGTCGCGGCCATGAAGACGGGCGCCCACGACTACATCACGAAAGGTCAGATGACGCGGCTCGTCCCGGCGATCGACCGGGAGCTGCAGGACGCCCGGGTCCGGCGCGAGCGAAAGCGCGCGGAACGGCGCCTCGCGCATCTGGCCTATCACGATGCCCTCACCGATCTCCCGAATCGCACGCTGCTGCACGATCGTCTGCAGCAGGCCGTGCTCGGCGCGTATCGCACCGGCAAGCCGCTCACCCTGCTCGTGATGGATCTCGATCGGTTCAAGGAGATTAACGACACGCTCGGGCACCACGCCGGCGATCGTGTGCTCCAGCTCGTGGCGTCGCGTCTGCGCGGCACGCTGCGCGATGTCGACACGGTGGCGCGGCTCGGCGGCGACGAGTTTGCGCTGATCCTGCCCTCGACCGACCTCGACGGCGCCGTGGCCACGGCGGCGAAGGTGCTTTTGGAGCTCGAGCGTCCGCTCGTCGTCGATGGCCGGACGCTCGGGGTTCGCGCCAGCATCGGCATCGCGCGCTTCCCCCAGCACGGGGCCAGCGCGGAGACGCTGCTCCGGAAAGCGGACATCGCGATGTATCTGGCGAAAGGCGACTCGGGCGGATACGCCGTCTATGCGGCCGATCGCGACCGCCAGACGCACCGCCGGGTGACGCTCGCCACCGATCTCGCGACGGCGATCGACCATGATGAATTTTTTCTCGAGTATCAGCCGATTCTGCATCTGCGGACCGGCCTCGTCGTCGGCGTCGAAGCGCTGGTTCGATGGAACCATCCGCTGCAGGGGCGGCTGCTGCCCGCCGAGTTTATTCAGCTGGCGGAGCAGACCGGTCTCATTCATCGGCTGACCCCGCTCGTGCTCGACAAGGCGCTCGACGAATGGCCCGACGCCGATCCGTCGATGCCGCTGACGATCTCTGTGAACGTGTCGTCGCGCAATCTGCAGGACCCGGAGCTTCCCGATCGGATCCAGGCGTGCCTGAAGGCCCGGGGTGCGCTCGCGCCGTCGCTCGCGCTCGAGATCACCGAAAATATCATCATGTCGGATCCGGCCCGTTCGATGGAGACGCTGACGCAGTTACACAATATGGGCGTGCGGCTTGCCATCGACGACTTCGGGACCGGCTACTCGTCGCTCGGCTATTTGCGGCGGCTGCCGGTCGACGAGCTGAAAATCGATCGGTCGTTTGTGGTGGGCCTCGGGGCGGGGAACGACGAGGTCATTGTCCGCTCGACCATCGGCCTGGCGCACAACCTCGGCTTGTCGGTGGTCGCGGAGGGCGTCGAAAGCCACGCGGTTCAAGGGCAGCTGCTTGCGTACGGGTGCGACGCAGCGCAAGGCATGTTCATCAGCGAGCCCGCGGCGGCGAGCGTGACGCGCGAGTGGATCGCGCGTCGGAACGCATTCGGGCCCGCCGCCTGAACCAGCCACTACCCGTCGGGACGCGAAAGTGGCAGACCCCCACGTTGATCCGGTGTGCGGAATGCGCGTCGATCCGGCGCGCGCCGCCGGCCATGTCGAGCATCAGGGGACGACGTATTACTTCTGCTCGAAGGGGTGCGTCGAGAAATTCAAGGCCGATCCCGAAAAGTATCTCTCCGGCGGACGCGTACCCATGGCGCCTGCGGATCGAGCGAGCGGACAGGTGCTTCAGATCGGCGGCCTGAAAAAGCTCTCGCCGCATCCCGAGTCCCGAACCCCGAATCCCGAATCCCAAATCCCGAACCCCGATCCCAGCACCATTTACACGTGCCCGATGCACCCCGAAATCCGGAGTCCGCGGCCGGGCGCGTGTCCCAAATGCGGCATGGCCCTGGAGCCTCTCATCACCGACGTCACCGCGCCGGACGAGGCGCCGAACCCGGAGCTCGTCGACATGACGCGCCGGTTCTTCATTGGCCTCACGCTCGGCGCCCCCGTGTTCGTGCTGACGATGGGCGACATGCTGACCGGGGGATCCCTGAGCCATCGGCTCGGCGCCGCGCGGATCAACTGGATCGAGCTTCTGTTGGCGTCGCCCGTGGTGCTCTGGTGCGGGAAGCCGTTTTTCGAGCGTATGTGGGCGTCGTTCGTCAACAGGAGCCCGAACATGTTCACGCTCATCGGCATCGGCGTCGGCGCTGCGTACGCGTACAGCGCCGTCGCGACGATTCTCCCGGGCGTGTTTCCCGCCGGCTTCCGGATGCGCGACGCACCCGAGGCGGTCGAGACCTACTTCGATACCACCGTCGTCATCACGGTCCTCGTGCTTCTCGGACAAGTGCTGGAGCTGCGAGCGCGGTATCGCACGGGCGCAGCGATTCGTCAGCTCCTCGGCCTGGCGCCGAAGACGGCGCGGGTCGTTCGGGATGGGCGCGAAGAGGACGTGCCGCTCGCGCTGGTGCAGGTCGGCGACCACCTACGCGTGCGCCCGGGCGAGAAGGTTCCGGTTGACGGCATCGTGGTCGACGGCCTGGCGGCAGTGGACGAGTCGATGGTCACCGGCGAGTCGGTACCTGTCGACAAACGTCCCGGCGATCGCGTGATCGGCGCGACGCTGGCGGTCGACGGCACGCTCACCATGCGCGCCGAGCGCGTCGGCGCCGAGACGCTGCTCGCGCAAATCGTCCGGATGGTCGGCGAGGCGCAGCGCACGCGCGCGCCGATTCAGCGACTGGCGGATCGCGTGGCCGGGTACTTCGTCCCGGCCGTTCTGCTCGCGGCCGCCATCACGTTTGTGGCATGGAGCGTCTGGGGTCCGGCGCCGCGCTTCGCACACGCGCTCGTGAACGCCGTCGCGGTGCTGATCATCGCATGCCCGTGCGCGCTTGGCCTCGCGACGCCGATGGCCATCATGGTCGGCACCGGTCAGGGCGCGAAGGTCGGCGTGCTCATCAAACACGCGGAAGCGCTAGAGCTCCTGGGCCGCGTCGGCACGCTCGTCGTCGACAAGACCGGGACGCTCACCGAGGGCCGTCCGCAGGTAACCGCGGTCGAGGTGACGGCCGGCTCGACTGAAGACGACCTGCTTCGGCTGGCGGCGGCGGTGGAGCGCGGAAGTGCGCACCCGCTCGCGGCGGCGATCGTCGCCGCCGCTTCGTCGCGGGGCATTCAGATCCCGGCGGTTTCTGACTTTGCCTCGACGGCCGGTAAAGGCGTCAGTGGACGCGTCGAGGGGCACCGCGTCGATCTGGGAAACCTGGAATTGCTGAAAGCGCGCGGAATCGATCCCGGTGACCTCGCGGCGCGCGCTGACGCCTTGCGAGCCGGTGGCCACACCGTCCTCATCGTCGCCGTCGACGATCGCGCGCTTGGGCTCGTGGCGGCGGCCGATTCCATTCGGCCATCAGCGGCCGAAGCCGTTCGCTTACTCAAAGCCGGCGGCTTGAAGGTCATCATGCTGACGGGCGACAATCGAGTCACGGCCGCCGCCATTGCTTCTCAGCTGGGGATAGACGACGTCCGTTCCGAGGTGCTGCCGAACGAGAAGCGAGACGTCGTGGCCGAGCTCCAGCGCAACGGCGAGCTCGTCGCGATGGCGGGCGACGGCATCAACGATGCCCCGGCGCTCGCGCAGGCGACGGTCGGCATCGCGATGGGAACCGGCACCGACGTCGCCATGGAAAGCGCTGGCATCACGCTCGTCAAAGGCGATCTGCGCGGCATCGTGCGCGCACGCCGGTTGTCGCGGGCCACGCTCAGGAACATCCGTCAGAACCTGTTTCTCGCGTTCATTTACAACACCGTCGGCGTCCCGATTGCCGCCGGAGTGTTGTATCCCTTCGCCGGCCTCCTCATCAGTCCCATCTGGGCAAGCGCCGCGATGACCTTGAGCTCGCTGTCGGTGATTGGCAACGCGCTGCGTCTGCGCCGCGTCCGGTTATGAATGACGCAGGGCTGAAGAGCTTGTGAAA
>QHWL01000156.1 GCA_003222555.1 Acidobacteriota bacterium
TTCAACCTGTTCAACCGGGCGAACTACAGGCTCTACGACATCACCGAAACGAGCGCGACGTACGGCAACCCGGTGTTCAGCCCGAATCTCTCCTACGCGCCCCGGACCATGCAGATGGGGTTCCGCGTACAGTTCTAAGCGTCGCTTCGTTGAATCTCCAGGGGTCGGGTGGGCGAAACCTGCCCGGCCCTACCGATGTTCCCGGTTGCTCAGTAGCGCGGAGTGAATCCGTTCAAGTTGCTGGAGGTGTAGGAGGTCGTGAGCGGCATACAGCCGCCGGAGGTGTTCAAGGCTTTCCTCGCCCCGCTCGCCATGGATCCCAACTCTGACCACGGTGAGATTCTGTTCCTGCATCGACGCGCTTGGCAAGAAAGATGTCCGGCTTGCCGCGACCGTTCGCGTCGGGCAACACGCCTGCGATCCGGAACCCAAGCCGAAGATAGAACTCGTACGGGTGATGGCGCAGATTCCTGATGCTCCGAATCGCGCCCGGAATATCCGGATAGAGATCCGCTCCGCTCAGTGTCGTTTCGCTGTGTTCGTCGTCGCTGCCAGCCCAAAGCGTCAACGCGCCTCGACGTGCGACGAGTCGCTCGAGATTCTCGACAAGCGCCCGCCCGATGCCCCTTCGACGATGTGATCCGCTGACGACCAGTGGATGAATTTCCCAGACACGGCCTCCGTACATCGGGATGCCTCCGATCCAACCACGCACGGCGCCCGACTCGTCCACCAGTACCCGACTGATCCGATCTGGCGCCAACGATGCGAGAACTTCCTTCCGAGCGGATTCGACATCCTGCCAGTCCTCGGTTCTGTTTCGAAAGGCGTCGAGAAGAAGCAACACTGCCTGATCGATCAGTTCTCCCGTGTCTGGCCTCAGATCGATGATCGGAAGGACCATTTTTCTTGTCCGGCTAACGAATTGGCGGCAAGCCGCGCCGGTTCACGGTCGCATCCGGCGACGGCTTCATCGCCTGGTGAGGCTGCTCAGACGGATCGAGTCGACCTGTTCCATCACACGCAGAATGTTGCCGCCCAGGATCTTGGCTACGTCCTGTTCGGAGTATCCCTTCTCGAGGAGAGCGTCGGTGATGCGAGGCAACTTGGACACATCCTCCATCCCGATCGGCATCGTTGCACCGTCGAAGTCCGAACCCAGGCCAACATGGTCAATCCCGGCCACCTTCACGGCATGGTCGATGTGTTCCACGACTTTTTGCCACGTCACACGTGGCAGCCGGCCCGAGTCCATCAGTGCGTGATTGCTACGGCTCGTCGCAAGCGTGACACACGCCTCATCGCCGCCGCACTTTTTCTCCATGTCGTTCCGCTGTGCGACGACGTCGCCGCCCAGCGTTTCAAGCGCCTTGCGATACTCCTCGCTCAGGAAGCTGGCCTCGTAGTTGATCATCACGACGCCACCATTCTTCGCGAGGGCACGCAGCATGTCATCGGTCATGTTGCGGGGATGGTTCGAAATGGCACGGCACGAGGAATGAGAGGCCATGACAGGCGCCTGGCTGACCTCGATCGCATCGTAGAAGGTCTTGTCCGAGACGTGGGAAACATCCACCATCATCCCGAGCCGGTTCATCTCGTGAACCACGTCCTTGCCAAAGGCCGTAAGGCCATTGTGGGCCGGTTTGTCTGTGGAGGCATCCGCCCAGTCGTTGTTCATGAAATGCGTGAGCGTCATGTAACGGACGCCGAGCGCGAAGTACGCGCGCAGCAATCCGAGGTCATCGTCAATCATGTGACCGCCTTCAAGACCCATGAGCGCCGCGATCTTGTGATCGCCGGCGGCACGGCGAACCTCGCCAGCGGTTCTGGCAAGCACAAGCTCTTGCGGGTGTCCGCGAGCGGCTTCGCCGACCGAATCGATGAGGCGGAGGGCGCGCTCGACGGCCGGCGGACCGGTCACTGTGCCCGGAACCCAAATGGAAAAGAATTCCGCATCAAGCCCCCCGGCGCGCATGCGCGGAAGGTCGACGTCACCAGTCGCCTGCCGCGCGCCGATGTCGAAGGTCGTGTCGAAGAGTAGTCGCTGCGGCGTATCGGCGTGGCCGTCGACGACGATGGCGTTCATGTGAATTTGAATGGACCGTGGCGCAATATCGAGGGCGAGCGTCGAAGGTCCTTCGGCCACTATCGCTGGCGAAGTGCCTTCGGGTTTCGACGACGCCGGAGTCGGTGAGCTGCAAGACGACAGAACCGCGATGGCAACAGCGACCGAGAGCGTCAATCGCAGCATCTCACGCCAACGGCGCATAACATCTCCAATCGAACAAATATGACGACGCATTTGCCCAGATGTCCCGAACTTGAGGCAGCAACGCCGGCAGCGTGCCGAAGGGCTCGTGTCGAACGAGGGATGGAGCGCGTCGAGCTGCCGTGCTAGCATCGGCCGTTCTGCTAACCAGAGAGAGGGCCATGGCAAAAAAGAAGCACGCCCGAAAGAACGTCAGGCACTCCGGCACGATCGCGAAACGAGGCAAGACCCCTCGGGGCCGACAGAAGGGACTGGATCCGTTCCTTGCGGCCGTGAAGGGGGCCGAGCGCCGCACAGTCGGCCATGTTCAGCTCGAGGTCGGGCGTGCTGGCGCCGCGCGCGTCAAGCGCCTGGTGTATCCCAGGGGATTTCGCTGGTCGGTCGACATGAAACCGATCGTCGGGACCGACCTGTGCATGCACGCCCACGTCGGCTTCCTGGCGCATGGCGAGATCCACATCGAATACGCTGACGGCTGTGTCGTGGAACACAAGGCTCCGCAAATTGTGGCGATCGAGCCGGGCCACGACGGTTGGGTCGTCGGCAACGAGCCGGTAGTGCTGATTGAGTTCGACTTCGAAGGTGACACGATCCGCCGTCTTGGCATGCCGGATGCCCATCGTCATCCGTGATGGGCGCGTCAATAGTGACCAACGCAAGTCCATCGGAGCGCGGTCAATGAGCACGCGCCCGGCGACGCCTGGCACCTCGCACGAGGCCGCAACAGTCGGCTCCTGAGCTCACCGCCGGTCGCGAAAGAAGGCACGAACGTCGTCAAGCCATAGCGTCGGCTGCTCGAGCGCGGGGAAATGACCGCCTCGTGGCATGGTGGTGAAGCGCACGATGTTGTATCGCGTCTCGGCGTCCTGACGCGCGGCGGCCGTCGTCGTGTTCACCGGAGTGCCACGCCGATCGTATTGGACCGGGAAAGCCCCGCACCCAGTCGGCACGCTCACCCGGCCTTCGGGCCGCGGGAACGGCGTGGGCGCGAGGCCGCCCAACATGTGGCGGCTCTCGTAATAGATGCGCGCAGACGAGGAGCCGGTGTTCGTCACCCAGTAGATCATGATGTTCGTGAGCAATTCGTCCCTGGTGAAGATCTTCTCCAGATCGCCGTCGTGGTCGCTCCATCCATACCATTTCTCGATGATCCAGGAAGCAAGGCCGACCGGCGAGTCGCTCAGTCCCTGTCCGAGGGTCTGAGGCTTCGTCGATTGAATTTCCTGATAACCCAGGTTGTGGGCGGCATTCACGGCGCTGTTCTGGCTTGGCGTAGCCGCCGGCCTCGCCTGATTTCCGCTGTTCACCGCCGGAACGGCGGGCGCGCCGCCGCATCCAGCGAGATGAAGGCCCGCCATGTGGGCGGCATCGTTCAGCGCGACGCGCGTGGCGATGCCAGAACCCCAGTCGCTCCCGTGCGCGCCATATCGCGAGTAACCAAGGCGCGCCATCAGCTTCACCCAGATGCCCGCGATCCGTTCGGGGTTATAGCCACGTTCCCGCGGTTTGTCTGAAAAGCCGAATCCTGGCATCGACGGGATGACGACGTTGAAACTGTCGTCGGCGCGTCCCCCGTATGCGACGGGATCGGTGAGGGGCCCGATGACCTTCGTGTACTCCTCAATCGAACTCGGCCAGCCGTTGAGCAGCAGGAGCGGCATCGCGGCCGGGTTCTTGGACCGCTGATGAATGAAGTAGATGTCGAGCCCATCGATCTTCGTCTTGAACTGGTCGAATTGATTCAGCCGCTTTTCCTGAGCTCGCCAGTCGTACTTGTCGCGCCAATAGGCGACGAGGCTCTTGAGATACGCGAGGTTGGTGCCGTAGTCCCATCCCCCGTCCGGAAACTCGTCGGCGAACCGGGCCCGCGACAAACGCTGCTTCAAATCCAGCAGCACCGCATCAGGAATCAGGATCCTGAACGGGACG
>QHWL01000157.1 GCA_003222555.1 Acidobacteriota bacterium
TCCTTTACAAATTTCCTCACACGATCAGGCCGGACAGATTTTCAGACGCGGCGTGCGACTTCAACCAAGCGCTCGGGCCCTTTGCCAACGACGATCTTTTTGGCGGCGGGCGTGACACGATTGACCAGCCCTGGACATCCTGGGACCAGAAGCGGATGGCGCCAACGGGCCAGTTCTCATCCAACCGCGCCGCTTCGTCAGAGAAGGGAAAGCAGTACCACGACTACATGGTGGACCGGCTCGTGGAATATCTGAACTGGTGGCAGTCCTACCAGGGGCCGCTCGGCCAGGAAACGCCGTGACGCATCTGAGCACTGACGTGCTGGTGGTTGGAGCCGGCGGGGCCGGCATGTACGCCGCAATTGCGGCGGCTAGAGAGGGAAGCTCCGTCCTCCTGCTCGACAAGAACCTGATTGGACGCGGCGGTGCCACCATCATGGCTCAGATGACCGTGGCCGCGGCGATTGGGCATGAAGAGCCGGACGATTGGGTCCTCCATCTGGAAGATACCCTGGAGGCGGGACGAGGAATCTGCAACGAACCGCTTTCGGCGATGGTGTGCCAGCGGGGCCCTGAACGGATTCTCGAAATGGACCGCTGGGGCACTCGTTGGGCCCGCGAAGACGGGCATATCAAACAGGTCGGCGCACCAGGTCACCGCCGCAAACGCTGTTGCTACGTCGATTTTCTGAGTACCGGCCCGGCCGTGGCGGGCACGCTGCGCAGGCAGGTCAGCGGCATGGCAAACGTCCGCCGATTGAGCAACATCGCCGTCATTGAAATTTGTGTTGCGGCCGGTCACGTCCGCGGTGCGGTCGCGTTGGATCTTTCGACCGGATCGCTGCTCACGATCGCTGCCCGCACGGTGATTCTGGCGGCCGGCGGGTTGACGAAAATCTTTCGCCGCAACAGCGCATCGGCAAATATGGGCGGGGAGGCGTACTGGCTGGCGCTGGAGGCTGGCGCCGAGCTGGTGGACATGGAGTTCGTGCAGTTCTTTCCGATTGCGCATCTGGCGCCTCGACTGGTCGGTATGGACCCGATCATGTGGGATCCGTTCCGCTACAAGCTTGGCGGAAAACTGTTGAACGGAAACTTTCAGGAGTTCATTCACCGATACGGCGGCCAGGATGAAGGACGCTACACCGCCGCTCGGGATCTGGCGTCGTACGCAATCTTGAAAGAGGTCGAGGCCGGACGTGGGTCGCCTCATGGGGGCGTGTATCTGGATTTTCGTCATGTCCCCGACGACAGCCTTCGAGAAGCCTTCGGGCCTGTCATCGATCGCCTTCTGAAAAACGGGATTGATTTGACCCGGGTGCCGATTGAAGTGGCGCCGACGGCCCACTATCATATGGGCGGTATTGCGGTAAACGACCGCATGGAGACGCGCGTTGCCGGTCTGTTTGCGGCGGGTGAAGCCGTCGGAGGTGCCAACGGCGCGAACCGCCTGTCGGGCAATGCCATCACCGAGGCCTTGGTCTTCGGAGAGCGCGCCGGCTTTTTTGCCGCCAAGGCCGCCATGGACACTGATGTGGACTGGTCACCGGCATACGTTCAGCGGGCTCGTGCGGAATTCTCCGAGCTCCGGCAACACAAAGAAAAAGGCTTGGGGCCCGCAGCGCTGCAGAACAGCATCCAGGACCTGATGTGGGAAAACGCCGGACCGTTTCGATCGGGCAAGAATCTCGAAAGGGCTCTGCCGGCGCTTCACGGGTTCCACGACCAATTACAGGATCTCGCCATAGCACACGGCGACATTTTCAATCTGGATCTGCAGGACTGGTACGAACTGAAGGCAATGCTCCGTAGCTCCGAGGCGGTCGTCATGGGCGCGTTGAACAGGGCAGAAAGCCGAGGAGCGCATCAGCGACTCGATTTTCCGCAGACGATCGCGGAGTTCGAGAGAAATCAGCTGTTGTCGCTCGAGGATGGAACGATGACGAGCCGCTGGACCTCTGTCGTCCGGTCGGGAATGCCATCCACCTGAACATGTCGGCCCCCGACTCGACTCGCGTGATGCACCTTCGGGTCTGGCGCGGCTCGACGCGGGTTGAGGGTTTCTACCAGACTTATGAAGTTCCGTTCGAGGAGGGAATGTCGGTGCTGGACGCGTTGCGCTGGATTCGCGCCCGACGAGACTCGAGTCTGGCCATTCGCTACAGTTGCATCAACGCGAATGCCTGCAGAACCTGTATGGCGCTCGTCGACGGCGTTGTTGAATATACGTGCACGGCCCGGCTGAACGAATCGTGCACAACCGTCGAACCGCTTCCTACCAGGCCGGTCATCCGGGATCTCGTGACGGATACTGCTCCCGCAGACGAGAAACAACGCTAGAACCGGTTTCATAACTGGTTCCAAGGTTCCACAGTTCTAGAGTTCCAAGGTTCGGAGGATTTTGGGTTCGAAAAGAGGGCCAGAGATGCGCGTCACGCTCTGAACGCCATAATGTCCCGCGGCTGATCGACGGGCGAGAAGGGGCATGAGTCCGGATTGGGCCTGGCTGAATCACTGCAATGAACACTTTGCCGCAAAGCCATTACTTGTCCATGTGCGCCCGGTCTTTCTCGTTCTCGTTGCAGACCGACTCCAGAATGTCGGTGTCCGGCAGCAGCAGCTCGGTGACCTTGATGGTAAATGGCTTCGTGTACATCTTGGGATCGTCGACGGTCACGCTCAGGTCCATGTGGCCGAAATCACGCCGGTGGAATCGCTCATGAATGCGCAGTGCGTCGCTATGGGGATGGCCGCCGGAGTCCAGCCAGGTCCCCTCGTTGAATCCGGCCGCGTCGACGATCAACGTATCGCCGTCCCATCGGCCGACTGAGTAGCCGCCCCACGTGGGCTGCGGATCGACCGGCAGCGGGCGGCCGTCCGTGTAGATCTGCCGATGCGTGTTGTCCACCTCGTACAGCACCGCGATGACGTCGGGCGTCTGAATGATCTTGAACGGCGCGTAGCTGTTGATGTCGGTGCGCGGCAGCCCCTGCGGCAGGCAGCGGGCGGACGAACTGTTGGCCTTTCTCTCGGTGTTCTGCCGGAAGAGCTCCGCCGCGGCGGCGCGCATGGGACTTCTGTCGGACGGGAAGTCCACCAGGATGTTGAGGAAATACTTCGAAAACGTGCTCGGATCGTCGCCGGGTTCGATGAAGGCCTTCACACCGAGCCCGAAGAGGCGCTCGTTCTCGTCGGGGGAGTCGTATGCGGTCCGCCAGACGCCCGACAGGTCGGGCTTGCCATTTGCAGCACGCGGCGCCTTCGCGGACAAATTGGGCTTGCCGTCAGCTCCGCGCGGCGTGCCTGGCGTCGGATAGTTCAGCCACTGGGCGGGTGCGAACAACAGCGCGCCCGCGAACAGGACCCCGAGGCTTCGCGTCATATCGCTCATGTTGCCGGTAGCGTACTGCAAGACTCGCCCGGCTCATCCTGAACTTTGTTACGCCAGCGCATGGCGAATTCCAAATTCCTTGGCTTTTCCAGGATTTCGCCAGCTTGTTACGATGGGGGCCATGCGCGATCTGGCCGTCCTGTTTCTCCATCTGCTGGCGACGGTCAACGGCCACCGGCCTCACCGAGCACTGCAACTCAATCCACTCGAACGAAGACGCCCGCCGATCGCGTCAGCGACGGCGTGTAGCGCGACTCCTGTCCAGCGCCGTGATCGTCTCGGTGGTGTCGTTCACGAGTACGCGCGGGCGGCCTGATGAAGTATCTGCACCCTACAGGAATGGGAAGTCGTCTCGGATACGACGGAGTTCGCCGGCGCAGCGTGAGGTCTGTCTCGGCCGAAACGCCCTCCTGTTCAACAGCCTTGTCCAACGCCTGCCGCGCCCGATGGCGCGAACAACTTGGCAACGCCGAACCTTGAGCTCAGAACTCTGCTCACACGTTGGCGGTGAGCGGGTCCATCATCGGCTTTCCCGCCTCCAGCGCCATGAGAATACAGTCGAGATTCACAGGCGCGCGCCGGAAGACTTCGTCACCCAGCGCGGCGGAAATCGCGTTCAGCACCGCGCAGCAACCGGCCGCGACCGGAGGCTCGCCAATGCCTCGCGCGCCAACCGGCGTCTCCGGATCCGGAAGCTCGACCGCCGCCCAATCCATGTGCGTCGGCGCATCCAGGATTGTGGGGGGTTTGTTGTAATGGAACCGTTTGGCGAGTGCCACGCCGTAATGCTGGTCGTACACCCACTTCTGGCCGATGGCATGGGCGATACCCAACATCGAACGGCCGAGGATCTGGCCGCCCAAGGCCGCTGGATGGATGACGGTCCCGACGTCTGCGACGGCGAGGAAATCGACGATGTGGTACACGCCGGTTTCGACGTCCACCTCGACTTCAGCAAAGGACGCGACGAAAGACAGCGAATTTCCGTCGTGGGGGTACGTGTCACGCGCCACGCCCATCAGGCCCTGTCCCGCAAGCGCTGCGGCCGACCGCTTGGTAAACGCATTGATCTCCTTGGGCACCTCGTGGCCGTCGTAGATGCCTCCGAGCTCGATCGCGCGCTGCGCGGCGCGCGCGAGCGTCATGCTGGCACCGCCGCCCTTGCGCGACACGCGCTCGTTGGCCACGACGTAGTCTTCGGGCCGGCCGCCGAGATCATTCGCGGCGATCTGCTGCAGCTTCTTGATCGCATCGCTCGCCGTGGCGTGCGCGGCGCGCGTCATCGCGTGCGTCGTCTGGCTGCCGCCCGACACGCAGCTCCACGGCAGGTTCTTGGACGTGTCGCCCCAGGTGATGTTGACCTTTTCCCAGGGCACGCCCAGCATTTCCGCGGACACCCGCTGGCAATCAGACCACGATTCGGTGCCAAGATTGCCGATGCCGGTCTGGATGTACATCCGGCCGTCCGGCTTGATGACAAAGAGCCCGTCGAAGCCGACTGAGCCGGCGTTATACGAGCTGATCACCACGCCACTGCCACGCACCTTCGAGCCCTGGCGCTGCCCGCTCCGAGCTTTGCGTTCGTCCCACTTGAAGATCTGCGCTCCCTTATCAAGCGCCTCTTTGATGAAGCAACTGGTCGCATACGTTCGGACGCCCTGTGCATTCGCCGGGCCGAACTTGGCTTTGCCCGCAGGTGCATTGATCTTCCGGATCTCGACCTGAT
>QHWL01000224.1 GCA_003222555.1 Acidobacteriota bacterium
CTACTTCCCGCCTTCCTCCAAGTGGGGGAAGCCCGGCTTCGTCGACATCCTGCAGGAGATTGCGCGCGTGTGGAACACCGAGCGCGACAAGGTGATCCAGTCGTCCGAAGCGTTGACGGCGCAAATGCGCGGGCTCGAGCGCGCGGCAGCCACCTCCACCGTGCCCGGAGAGGAGGCGCTCGCGCGGACGGTGATGCAATTCCGCGAGGCGTTCGATCCCCGTTACGGCGGGTTCGGCGATGCGCCGAAGTTTCCCCGGCCGAGCGAGTTGATGTTTCTGCTGCGCGAGCACGCGCGGACCGGCGATGCCGACGCGCGCGACATGGTGCTCCGCACGCTGCGCTCGATGGCGCTCGGCGGCATGCGCGACCATATCGGCGGCGGCTTTCATCGCTATTCGGTCGACGCCGGCTGGCGCGTCCCGCATTTCGAGAAGATGCTGTACGACCAGGCCCAGCTCGTGCTTGCGTACCTGGAAGGGGCGCAGCTCTCCGGCGATCCGTTTTACGCGGAGGTCGCCGAGGACACGTTGTTGTACGTCCTCCGACAGATGACCGACGAGGCGGGCGGCTTTTACTCGGCCGAGGACGCCGACAGCGTGCCGCCCGAACATGCCGCCGAAGACGACGCCCACAAAAGCGAAGGCGCCTTCTATCTGTGGCGCGCCGACGAAATCGACGCGCTGGCGGGGGAGGAGGCCGCAATCGTCAAGCTGCGGTTCGGCATCGCGCCCAAGGGGAACGCGCCGATCGATCCGCAGCAGGAGTTTGTCGGCAAGAACCTCTTGTATGTCGCGCGGTCGGTCGACGACATCGCGCAGCAGACCGGCAAGTCCGCGAGCGAGATTGTCGATGCGTTGAACCGCACACGCGTGCGGTTGTTTCAGGCCCGCCTCGAGCGGCCGCGGCCGCACCTCGACGACAAGGTGCTCACGGCGTGGAACGGATTGACGATTGCGGCATTCGCGCGCATGGCGCGTGTGGTTCGCTCACGGAGCGCGGGCGCTGAAAGCGTTACCGCTGCCGCGCCTTACCTCGAGGCGGCGCGCCGCGCCGCGACCTTCCTTCGCGACCGGATGTGGAACCCCTCGACGTCCACTCTCCTACGGCGTTATCGCGGGGGCCACGCCGACATCGACGCGTACGCCGAAGACTACGCGTACCTCGTCTACGGGCTCCTCGAATTGTTTCAGGCCGACGCGGATCCGGTATGGCTCGAATGGGCGATGACCCTCCAGCGGCGGCAGGACGAATTGTTTTGGGACGACGCCGACGCCGGATGGTTCAGCACGACGGGCCGCGACGCCAGCGTGTTGCTGCGCATGAAAGAGGATTACGATGGGGCAGAGCCCACCGCGAGCTCGGTGTCGGTTCTGAATCTGCTTGTCCTCTCGCATCTGGTCGAGGACGCCGGGTGGACCGAGCGCGTGGACCGGACGCTGCAGCTGTTTGGCACACGCCTCGAGCAGATCGGGCGCGCGGTGCCGATGATGGCGGCCGCCCTGTCGACCTACCTCGCCGGAGTGCGGCAAATTGTGATTGTTGGAGATGCGAACGGCGACGCGCTCGAGCGCTCTCTCGCCTCGCAATATCTCCCGTTCGGCATCACGATGCGTTTGACTGACGAGCGGCAGCGCCAGCTCGCGGCCCGATTGCCCTTCATCGCGGCGATGCGTCCGGTCGACGGCGCCGCGGCGGCGTATGTGTGCCGAGACTTTACGTGCCGCGCGCCGGTGACGACCGTCGAGGCGCTGAACCAGGAAATACGCTGGTGACCGTCCAAGTCGACATCTGGCTCAGAGGCAACAACTTCGCCACGACGGAGGCGATCGAAGGCGTGGCCCGCGAGCCAAGAACCTGGGCCGACGCCGACGTGCGCATGGTGCTCGAAGGAATGCTGAGAGCGATGCACAAGCTCAAACACCCCGATGAGGCCGAGCGCACCATCGCATTACGCGGGCTGAGCTGGATCGTCAATCCGTTCGACGAGGGCGGCGTCGTCATCGCGATCGAGATCACCCTGGGAGCGGCCATCGCCGGTCCGTTCGATATCGAGAAGAACGCGCTCGAGGCGATGATCGAGCGCGTCCTCGCGCGCCCCGCAGCACCGCCGTCGGCCAGCGTGCACTGAGAGCGACGTCTCGACAGAAGGTCACTGCCGATTGCTGTTTCCAATCAGGCGCCACAGCTTCCACGCGCCGTCCTGCTGGCGGCGATAGATGCCGATCTCTTTACCGTCGACTTGGAGAGGATCCGGAACGGGATCTCCTCCAACTTTCGCCTGGATCGTTCCCTTGACAGAGGTCCTGGCAAAGCCCCAGTCTCCGAACACCTCGACCTCAACAGGGGTTATCGTGGTTTGCGACCAAAACCGACCCAGGTAGAGTTGGGCGAACTCCTCTAGACCGGCCCGAGTTGTGATTTCCGGACCATTGGCCGGCATGTAAACACCGCCGTCCGCGAACAAGGCCGCCCATGCCGCTCCGTTCCCGGCCCGACTCACCTCGACCGCTCGACTTATCAACGCGCGAATCGCTGCTTTGTCGGCTTCAGGGTCTCGAGTTGGCGCGCGTCCGGAGCACGACAACGTTGCCGCTAGAGCCAGAACTGACGCAACAACTGATTGAGCGCGGAGCATTGTGGTACTCGTTTCGAGGTCATGGGCGCAGATTTCCAAAGGCGCGTTTATTGTATTGCTCCGTTTCCCTCCTGCCAAGATCGGGGAGCGCGCGTCTCGAAGTCAGTGACTTCTTCATGACGACTTCTTGGCTGCCTCTCTTGATGAAGCGAGCGCGGTGGAAACGGTTTGCAGTTTTCCAAGGACGCACAAAACGGTCATCTCAAATGGGAGGCATGTCCAGGCCGCTCGGCCGGGTGTAGAATTCGTCAAGCGAATCTTGATGCGCCAGACCCGCTCGTAGAATGACGAAAGAAGCACCAATCGCTTTGGCGTATCTCGTCGGCACGGCGGTCTTCACTGTGGTCGCTTGCGGTCCAGCCGCCGGTTCCGGTTCGAGCGCCGATCCTCAGGCGCAACAACAGACGCAGTCCAAGCCGGACCGTTCGCTCGCTGTACACCGCGAGCATTTTCAGCGCGAGTTGATCGAGTCCGGTCACGATTCGGAGACCCGCGTTGGCGAGTATCTGACCGTTCTCGAGCTCGACTGGCGGCGGTTGCAGGCCATGCCGATCGATCAGGCATATACAATCACGCACGACGCCGTGATGCGCTTTCCCGACGAGCGCGTTCGACGGCAGATGTTGTTGTCGTTATTCGACGAAACCGAAGATCGGTGAATCGGGAGTCGGCGAACACGGCGTCACCCGATGAAGAGGCGGCGTTCTGGTCGGCGCAACGGCCTCGGGAACGTGATGAATCTGGGAAGCGGTGGTGTTAACATGGCGGCCTCGCAGCAGGAGGTTTGAAGTGAAAAAACGAGTTCTCGAGTTCATCGTTGCGGTGGTTGTGGTTATAGCCGTGATAGGGCTCCTGAAGCTGACAGCGGTCCCGGGTCGGACCCCGGCGCTCAAGACCGCGTGGGGCGAGCCGGATCTGCAGGGCATCTGGACCGACGAGCACGAGACACCGTTGCAACGAGCCGCGAAGTATGCCGGGAGAGAATTTTTCACGGACGCGGAAATCGCCCAACTGGATAAGCAACGAGCGGGGATTCTGGGCCGCGAGTACCGCGACAGGAACGCGGAGGGCAAGGGTACCGAACAGGACGTCGCCGGTGCATACAACGCGCTCTTCGAAAGCCATAAGCGCACGGGCAGGCGCACATCGCTCGTTGTGGATCCTCCGGATGGGAGAATTCCTCCCCTCACGCCGGAGGCGCAGAAGAGGAGGGCGGCGTATCGAGAGTTTCAGCTTGCCCTCCTGCAGGCCACCGATAGTTGCAAAAACAAAGGGACCTCTTGCCGCGAGGGGAAGTACGGGCCGCCGTCACCGAAACGAGCGGAGCAGCCACCGATATACAGCACGGATCGGCTCAATCGCGCCAACGGTCCTGAGGACCGAGCCCTGGGGGAGCGTTGTATGGGGGCCCAGCTGCCAGACGTGAGCGGGTTCCGTCGGATTGTGCAGTCTCCTGGATCCATCTCGATTTTCTACGACGTGGGCCAGGGACAAGGGTGGGAGCGCATTATCCCCGTAGACGGGAGTCCGCATCTCCCACAATCCATCCGTCAGCGGTTCGGAGACTCGCGCGGCCGTTGGGAGGGCAATACGTTAGTTGTCGACGTCACGAATTTCAGCCCCAAGACGGACTTCCGCGGATCCAACGAGAACTTGCATCTGATCGAACGCTGGACGCGCACCGACGCGAACACGCTCGAGTATGCCGTCACGATCGAGGATCCCACGACGTGGGCGAAAGCGTGGACCATCAAGCACGAAATGAACAAGCAAAACGAGCAGGCGAATCGGTTCTATATGGAGCCCCGGTGTCATGAGGGGAATTACGCGATGGTCGGGATGCTGTCGGACACGCGCGCAATGGAAGACGCGTTTGCCGAGGGGCGCGGCCCCGATCCGGCCACACGGGACATCGCTCTGGGTGGCGCAGGCGGTGGTGAGGAAAATCAGGATCCGCTGCAAGGCGGACAGTGACGCAAGAAAAGGCCTTCCTGTAAAATCTCTACGTTCGACTTCCTGAACGGCATGCCGGGGCGGCGGAACTGGCAGACGCACGGGACGTGACACGCTCACGCCGTCTCGTCCTCG
>QHWL01000225.1:0-5482 GCA_003222555.1 Acidobacteriota bacterium
CCGCCGCACGGTGATCTGCCGCCGCTCAAAACTGAGTGGGCCCGCCTTCACCAAAGGCTACGACGGGCAGCCTTCGCCTGTGATCGAGCGCGAAGGTTGGCTTGCCAGCCGTAGCTCGTAACGTCCGTCGGGCAGACGCTCGTGGGTCAGCTCGAATCCCGAACATCGAAGGAGGACAAGGGCGAGCCGAAGGAGTGCGGTGAGCTTCTTCACGCGTCGCCGGAGCTCCAGGACACTTCTTGGTAGAGGGTCGGCGTGCTCAGGTCCGTCACGTCCAGGCTCACCACGACCTTCGGTACAGGTTGACCGTTCACCCTCGTCGGCGCAAAATGCCAGTTGCGAACCGCGCGAAGTGCCTCCTCATCTAACAGCGGTATCGATTGGCCAACCCTTGCCGCGAAGCGGTGCAGGAGCGCGTAGTGCGGCAAATCCGCACGTTGCGTGCGATGTGGCGGGACCTGTAAACGGGATTACGGCCACTTCTACCCGGGCACGAAGGGGGAAACCCCGGACACAGCCAGGAGCGGCCTACGGATTACCGCGCCCGTTCCCGACCCTACCAACTCCTTGAGCCGTGCGAAGACTCGCCTCTAGAACGACACTTTGAGCGCGAGCTGCAGAATCTGCTGGCCGGCCGTCGATAGCGGCTGGCCAAAGCTGGTGTTCGGTGTCAGCACGTTGGTCGCCGTGTTCACGCCGTACAGCGCGTTGTTGACGCTGCTGACGTTGTCCGCATTCAGCACGTTGTACGCCTCGAAAATCGGCTGCACCCGGACGCTGCCCATTGCCCGGATGTCCCGTGCGATTCGGATGTCGAGCGAGGAGAAGTTCGGCAGCCTGAACTGGTTGCGGCCCGTGCCCGGCGCGAAGTCGTTGCGCGTGTTGCCGTCGTTGTTCAGATCGACGTTGCCAACACGCGCCGAATAGGGCTGACTACTCGCCGCGGTGTGGATCGCGCTGAAGCTCCAACCGCGGATGAGCACCGCGGCCAATCCTGACCTCCCGGCGGCGAGGCCGTTGGTGTCGTATAGGCCGCTGAACACGAACCGCTGCCGCTGGTCGTTGTTGCCCACGGTGCGGTCCGCGCTGAAGTTCTTGGGGTTCGAGGCGTATTTCGCATCGTCGCTGGAGCTGCCGGGCACGACCGCGGTGGCATCCGGAACTGTGTCGGTGACCTTGCCGAGTGTGTACGCGAACCGGCTCGAGAAGTGGTTGGCAAACCGGCGATTAAGGTCGATCGTCACGCCGTTGTATCGAGACTCGGCAGTGCTCTGGAACGAAATGATGCGTTGGAAATTCGTGAAGGGACCCGGGCTGAACCGGTAGTACGACAACTGCTGGCCGGTGGCTGAATCGGTATAGGTGGTCGGCGTCGAATTGCCGACGTTAATGTCGGTCGATCGAGGCAGCTGGTCGCCGCGGACGTGTAAATACGTCACGCTCAGAGACGTCTGGGGCAAGAGCTGGTATTCGACGCCGGCGCTGGCTTGCTGGACGCGCGGGTTCTGGTAATTTTTGTCGAAGACGAAGATCGTCGGCTTCGGTAGCGCCGCGCCGGTTGGAATCGAGCCATAGACGGTCGGATATTCCGGAACGAGATTGCCGGTGAACGTAATGGTCTGCACGTTGATGCCGTTGTTCGAATGAGCCGTGCCGACCATGATCGAGGGCGTGCGGCCAAAAAACACGCCGTACCCTCCGCGAACGACGTACTTCTGTCCGGCAGGGCTCCAGGCGACACCTAGCCGCGGCCCCAGGTTGTTCCTGTCGGTCGTCAGCACGCTCGTGTCGATGTCGGCGGCCGCCAGTTGGGGATCGGGATTTCGGATCTGGGGCTTCGCGAATTTCTGGATGTCGTAGCGGAGCCCGGCGTTGAGGGTCAGGTCCGGCGTCAGCCGCCACTCGTCTTGAGTGAACAGCGAATACTCCTTAATGTCGGGATGGGTCGTCGGTCCACTGGTACTGGGCCCGGCGAACGCCTGGACGTATCGGTTCGCCTGTCGGAGATTGAACGAGGCGAGGCTCGGGAACGTATAGGCCCCGAAGAAATTTCCCGGGAAGTAGTTCAGGATGTCGTCGAACTGGAAGTCGACGCCAGTCTTGACCTTGTGCTCGCCGCGCGCCCACGTGATTGTGTCGGCTGCCTGCCAGCGTTTGATCGTGGTTTCGCGGGGACTGAAGGAGTTGCGGCCGATGGTCAGCACGGTCTGGCCGCCTTGCTGGATGACAGCTTCGGGTTCCTCGCTGTTGGCTTCGCCCGGTTCTGAGTCGCGCGCCCATTGCATCCGCGCTTCGTTAAACCACGCGGTGCCGATGACCGTCGCCAGCGCGCCGTTGAACGTGCGGGTGCGGACGTTCGAGTCGCCGGTATGCTGCTGGGCGTTCTGCGGGCCGCTGTTCTCGAAGTTCTTACCGTTGAAGTTCTGATGGTTGTATCGGACCGTCAGCCGATTCGAGTTGGTGAGCTCGTGATCGCTCTTAATCAGGAAGACGTCCTGGTTCTGCGCCTGGTCCCAGCTGCCGGCGAGCGCCTGGAGCTTCACGAGCGCGGCCTGGGTATCGGCATCGACCGGTGTTCCCGGCGGCACGTTCGGGAACACGAGGTTGGGCAGCGTATTGCGCTGGGCGTCGTAGTTGGCGAAGACGAAGTCGCGGTCCTTGCGCAGCGGTCCGCCGAAGAGCCCGCCGTACTGATTGAAGTGATACGGGGACTTCGGCCTTCCCTGGAGCTGGTTGATCAGATTGATCTTGTTCAGTGATTTGTCGCGGTAGAACTCGAAGAACTCGCCGGTCGGCATGTTCGTACCCGATTTGGTGACCACGTTGATCACCGCGCCGCCGGCCCGCCCGTACTCCGCGGAGTACGCGTTGGAGTTCACTTGGAACTCCTTGACTGCGGCCGCGCTGAATTGGTACGGCGCGCGGCCGGATCCAGTGCGGCCGACGGTCTGACCGAAGAACGTGTTGTTGTCGTCGGCGCCGTCGACGACGAGGCTGTTCAGCGTGCCGCGCTGTCCCGCAAAGCTGATGTCGCCGCCGCGGACGTCCAAGGTGACGCCAGGCGTAAGCAGGGCGAAGTTGATGAAGTTCCGGCCGTTCACCGGCAGATTCCGCACCGCAGCCTCGTCCACCGTCGAACTGACCTGCGACCGCGTCGTCTCGATGACGGGAGCCGCGCCGGTCACCGTGACGGTTTCGGCGACCCCGGCGACGCGCATCTCGAACCGCAGCGTCAGCGTCGCGCCCACCCCCAGATCGATGTTCGATCGGTTCTGCGGGGCGAATCCCTGGAGCTGTGTTCCTACTTCATACGGACCGACGGGCAGCAGCTCAGCGCGAAAGGCTCCGGTCGAATCAGTGATCGACGTACGCATCGCGCCGGTTGCCGTGTTCGTAATCGTGACCGTCACGCCAGGCAGCACACCGCCCGACGAATCGACCACCGTGCCTTGAATCGATCCCGTGACGCTTTGTGCGCGAGCTGGGCTCGATGCGGCCGCGATGATAACAGCAATGAAGCAAGCCCGCGGGTGGAACCTGTTGAAGCGCGTCAATAGGAATGTCCTCCATGATCTGAACGGTCCGCCCAGTGGACACTGATGGCAGCGTTGCCGCGTAAGATATCACGTGCCCCAAGGCCGGGGCTATTCATGCCATGGATGGCTTCGCGGACAATGGTGAGGTCGAGGTCATTGATCAGCCCGTCGTGGGTCCCCACGAGCGCCAAGTCGACCTCGATGCTTTTGCGCATACGGCGAGAACCGCACCGCCCAATGATAATCTTGCTGGGCGGCTCGGGATTCTCTTGAACACAAAGGCCGTCAAGTTGAAGCGGTACCGCAGCGCTGTGAAACAGACCCTGGCGTACTTCGTCGCCGTCGGCGCTCTGGCGGCCATTGCGCATGTGAGAGCGGCAAAGACGCTCGACATCTACTTCATCGATGTCGAAGGTGGCCAATCCACGCTGCTCGTGACGCCGGCGGGGCAGACGCTGCTCATCGACGCGGGCTTTCCGGGCAGCGGGACATTTCAGTCGAAGCCCGCTGATCCTTTGGATGCTCGTGATGCCGCGAGGATCGTCGCCGCCGCCCGCGACGCTCGTGTTACGAAGATCGACTATCTGTTCATAACACACTTCCATGCCGACCACGACGGCGGCGTGGTGGAACTGGCGCAATTGATGCCCATTCGCACTTTTGTTGATCACGGCAGCGTCGTGCCGGAAGCGGAGCTCACCGTACCTGGAACACAGGACGCGTTCAGCGCCTATGCGGCCGTGCGCGCGAAAGGCCGTCACATCGAACCGAAGCTCGGCGATCGCCTCCCGTTGAAGGGCGTGGATGCCATCGTGGTCAGCACTGAGGGGTCGACGATTGTGAAACCTCTCGCCGGCGCTGGCGGACGTAATCCGGTGTGCGCTCCCTCCGCGTCAGCAGCGCAGGAGCCGCATGAGAATCCGCGCTCGACTGGCATCCGTTTGCAGTTCGGAAAGTTCCGATTCCTCGACGTCGGCGATCTCAGCGGGCGGCCATTGTTCGCGCTCGCGTGCCCGAACAATCTCATTGGACCTGTTGATGTATACCTGGTCGCGCATCACGGTGGCGTAGATGCGGCCGACCCTGCGACATTCGCGACGTTCCACCCGAGGGTCGCCGTGCTCAACAACAGCCCGGTCAAAGGCGGCGCGCCAGAAGTGTTCGCGAGCCTTCGCCACGTTCATGGCCTGGAAGACGTGTGGCAACTGCACCGCTCGACGAATCCCGGCGCGGAAAACTTCGAGGACGAACGGATCGCCAACCTCGATGAACGTACCGCCTATTGGATTAAGCTCAGCGCGACCGACGACGGCTCGTTCCGGGTGATGAACGGGCGAACGGGTATCTGGAAGAGCTATCACGTCCGATAGCCCTGGCGTCTGACTTGTCTTCCGCCGTGCAACGAAGAGTGCGGCGTCGGTTCGGCGGCCGCGCCAGGCAAACCGACAAATGGAGCTACGCGCCGAATGAGTGTGAGGCGCACGGCCCATTCGTGGCCTTGGCCGCTGCCAGTGTGGTGAGTCCGGTGTCTCTGAAGTACAAATTCGTGGCATCCGCTAATCGTCGAAATCTTGTGACAGGCAGCGCCGAGGGAGAAGATCATGAGAGTTATAGGAGTTGTCGCGTTGTCCCTCGCCAATATCCGATCTGCCCGAGGATCTTGACAACCGACCTGCGTAACGCGGCCGGAACGACGGCCGTTCACGCTGCCGCCGATGTCGTTGACGAAGTGATCGCGGAGAGCGGGGCCGAGGGCCGAACCGGAGGGCGGCACGCCCTGCCCGCACGAGCCCGCCTGGCTCCGTCAGGTCGCATCGTCCGTTGTCGCTCGCCGAAACAAGATCTGAGGCCCGACGACACCAGTGCCGCAATCTCGTCTGCCAGGAATGTCGCTCGGTGGCGTCAAGAACGTTCATCTTTCGGATGTGGTTACGTCGCGAACACGG
>QHWL01000225.1:5531-8585 GCA_003222555.1 Acidobacteriota bacterium
CATGACTGGCCAGGCGACGGGCAATCGTCAGCCCAAGCTCAAGCCGCCTGGGACCATTCGTAGCGGTGATGCAAGCCGCCCACTCTGGGAATCCCAACGACCTTCGATTGTGGAGAGGGACGCTCGGCGACGGACCGATACAGCGGCGGGTCCTTCGCCAAGGCATAGTGAGTGCGGTCTTCGTGATAGTACCTGAGGTATTCAACCAGGAGCCGTCGTGCATGCCGCTCGTTGAGGACGAGCACGTGATCCATCACGTCTCGGCGACAGCTTTCGACCCAGCGCTCCGCGACCCCATTCTGCCAGGGACTTCGGAACGCCGTTCGAACGGGCCTGATGCTCATGTTCTCGACCGACACGATCACCTGGCGATCGAACGTGGAGTCCCGATCCAAGATTAAATACCTTGGTGCCGAGCCGTCGGGAAGCGCCTCCCGCAGCTGTTGACTGATCCACGAGGCGGTGGGATGTTCGGTGACATCAGCGCGGAGAACCTGTCGACGGGCATGGCTGATCACGAAGAAGACGTAGAGCAGTCGGCATGACACCGTCGGCACCGTCAAGAGATCCATCACGGCGATCGCTTCGCGATGATTCCGCAAGAACGCCGGCCACGACGGCCTCGACGCGGGGTTGCGTGGCTGGTCCTGCAAGTCGACCTTCAATTACGCCAGACTCTTCGTTGATCAACAGGCGCCTGAATTCAACGAAGACACTCCAGCGTCGCGTCTTGGCGCTTGACGTGTCGGCATATTCGCGTACCGTCGACTTGGAACACCATCGCTTCGTTCTCTGCCTTCGACCGAACCTTGTGACGATCACCTAGGGACGCCCGATTCGTTTTCTCAAGACGCCACCGCTCGTGAGGGCTGATCGTGTCTTTAGTAGGGACAGGTCATTTCTTCACGGAAGGTAGCTTAAAGCGATCGTCCTGAAGAAATCGGACCCCCTCCGAATTCATGTTACGGCGAGCCGCTGACGAGCTTTTGTGACGTAGGGCGACGGGGAGAAGAATATTGTTGAAGCTTGCGTCTGCGGGTGTAGCATGCTGCCGATCTTTAGTGGTCAAAATGGAAATCCCGGCTTAGTCATCGGCGTCGATGGTGGTCTCTGCACAAAGCGGTCTGGCTGATCGGAGAGGGACCCGCTCGCACACCGCGGAATCATCCGCCGGAATGAGGTGCATGATGAGCGTCAAGGCGTTCGCCGGAAGGATTCTCCTCGCAATTGTCGTGTTGCCAGCTCTCCCGTTGACAGCCGGAGCCCAGGGCACCAGTGCCGCCAGCATTGCGGGCGTCGTGACCGACGCGTCGGGAGGCGTGCTGCCGGGTGTGACCATTGAGGCCTCAAGCCCGGTCCTCATCGAGAAAGTTCGGACCACCGTGACCAACGATCGCGGCGAGTACCGTATCATCGAGCTGCGACCCGGCACGTACACGGTGAGCCTCACGATGCCGGGCTTTGCCTCCTTCAAGCGCGAAGGGATCGAGCTGCCGCCAAGCTTCACGGCCACGGTGAACGCCGAACTGCGAGTCGGCGGGATTGAAGAAAGCGTGACGGTTTCCGGGGCGACGCCCCTGGTCGACACGCAGAACGTCACCCGCCAGACGGTGCTGCCCAAGGCGCTGCTCGACGCGGTGCCCACCGGGAAGACCTTGTTGAGCTTTTACGCGCTCACGCCAGCGCTTCAGTCACCGACCAACGCGCAGGACGTTGGTGGTAGTAAAGGTGAGACGAGCTCCCGCGCGTCGCTCCATGGGTCGAAACAGGGCGACACGAAAATGATGCTGGACGGCATGTCGTTCAACTGGTTCGAGGGTGAAGGGAGCGGCCGCACCTTTTTCGTGAACGCGCTGACCGCGCAGGAGATCGTCGTCGATACGCCGTCAGGCAGCACCTCGGCCGAGTACACGAGCAACGGCGTGGTGATCAATGTGATTCCGAAAGACGGCGGGAACCGCTTCAGCGGAACGCTGTTCGCGGCCGGCACCGACCACAACCTGCAGGCTGACAACCTGACCGCTGCATTACAGGCGCAAGGCACGCGCACCACGAGTGGGATACGATCGGTCTACGACCTCAACGCGGTGGTGGCGGGCCCGATGATCAAGGACAAGGTGTGGTTCATGTCGGCCCACCGCCGCTGGGGCCGCCGCGAACGCATCGCCAATCTGTTCCACGACTCCGTGCTCAACGATCCGTACTTCACGCCTGACTACAACCAGCCGGGTGAGCCGGCCGAGGATCTCAGGTCGGACAACGTTCGCGTGACGTGGCAGGCCAACCAGAAGAACAAGATCAACGTGTTTTACGAGTGGCAATGGAACAACCAGGCCAACAACTTCGCGTATCTGAACGCGGGCGTCGCGTCGATGGAGTCGGGGAACCCGTACTGCAACCGGCCCCAGCTGCTCATGGGCACGTGGACCGACACGGCGAGTAACAAGCTGCTCTTCGAGGGCGGAGTCCTTCTCAACGACTCATGGCAAAACACCTTCACCCATGCATGTGCCGGCATTCCGACCAACCGACTCTACAAAGACACCACCCTGCCCTTTTCGTTCAATGGCAACGGCCCGAGTCAAACCGACAGCGGGCAGCGGCCGTTCAAGCAGCGCTTCTCGATGTCGTACGTCACCGGAACGCACCACTTCAAGGTCGGGATGGCGGCCGAAGAGAGTCTCCCGCGCATGACCACCACCGATCGTGGCCCTACGCCATACACCTACTCGTTCCGGGCAGGCGTGCCCATCTCGCTGACGGAGTACGCGTCGCCGGTCCTCACCGGCGAAGTCAAGATCAGATCCGATCTTGGCGTGTTCGCCCAGGATCAGTGGACCGTCCATCGGCTGACATTCAATCTGGGCCTCCGCTACGAGTACCACCGCACGAAGGCCGACCCGATCGATACGCTGGCGGGGCCGCTTGTCGACGCCCACAGCTTGCCCGGGCTGGATTGCATTCCCTGCTGGCACGATCTCGACCCGCGGCTTGGCGTCGTGTGGGACGTGTTCGGCGACGGCAAGACGGCGGTCAAGGCGAACCTGGGTCGCT
>QHWL01000226.1 GCA_003222555.1 Acidobacteriota bacterium
AAAGATGCCCATCGTCAGGGAGGTTCTGGATGTCGCGCACCGCCGAGTCGCCCTTCAGGCTATCGATATAGGTGAGCCATGCCGACCGGCCGCCCGGCGTGACATGCGGGAGCCACTCGACAATAGCGGTGCGCAGATCGGTCGCGATCGCGACGTCGACACGGACATTCTTATTGAGCTCGGCGCGGTCGATGTCGACGTGGATTTTGCGAGCGCCGAGCGCGTAGGTCTTGAGGTTGCCGGTGACACGATCGTCGAACCGCATCCCGAGCGCGATGAGCAGGTCCGCCTCCTGAATTGCGGTGTTCACCCACGACTCGCCGTGCATGCCCATCATGCCGAGATTGAGCGGATGTGAGGCCGGCACGCCCCCGAGACCGAGCAGCGTTACGGCAATCGGAATGCGCGCGCGCTCGGCCAGCGCGAGCACTTCCCGTTCGGCGCCCGACAGCATCACGCCGTGCCCGGCGAGGATGAGCGGCCGTTGGGCGCCGTTGATGAGCGCGATCGCGTCGCGGTGATCGCCGTCGCCGGGCAGTGCGTCGTCGAGCGCCTCGGTGAGATGGGGCTCGGCGGCGTCCCAATCGACCTCGCAGCTGCCCTGTTGCGCATCCTTGGTGATATCCACCAGGACCGGCCCGGGCCGCCCCGACCGCGCAATCGCGAACGCCTCCCGGACGCTCGGCGCCACGTCGGCGGCGCTCGTGACCAGATAGTTGTGCTTCGTGATCGGCAGCGTGATGCCGGTGATGTCGGTTTCCTGAAACGCATCCGATCCGATCAGCCGGCTGCCGACCTGGCCGGTGATGCAGACGATCGGCGAGGAATCCATCATCGCCGTGGCGATGCCGGTGACCATGTTGGTTGCCCCCGGACCCGAGGTGGCCACTGCCACGCCGACGCGGCCGCTCGCGCGCGCGTAGCCGTCGGCCATGTGTGTCGCGCCCTGCTCGTGACGGACGAGGATGTGGCGGATGGGATAGCCCAGCATCGCGTCGTACGCCGGCAGAATCGCGCCGCCAGGGTAGCCGAACACGTCGGTCACTCCTTCGCGAAGGAGCGATTCCCAGATGATTTGCGCACCGGTTAGCGTCATTCTCTGCTCCCTGAGATTACCCCGTCACCGCGCCGACTGACGCGGAAGAAACCAGCCGCGCGTATTTCGCGAGAACGCCGGTCGTATACCTGGGAGCGGGCTGCTTCCACGCTTCGAGCCGTCCGCGCAGTTCGGCCTCGCTCAGCTCGACGTCGAGCCGACGGCCGGCGATGTCCAGGACGATGATGTCGCCGTCGCGCACGGCGGCGAGCGGCCCGCCGCGCGACGCTTCCGGCGAGACGTGACCGACCATCAAGCCGCGCGTCGCCCCGGAGAACCGGCCGTCGGTAATGAGCGCGACCGTGTCGCCGAGTCCCGCGCCCATGAGCGCCGCCGTCACGCCGAGCATCTCGCGCATCCCCGGGCCGCCGCTCGGCCCTTCGTACCGAATGACCACGACGTCGCCCGGCCCGATGGCCTGGCGCTGGACGGCGTCGAACGCCGCCTCTTCGCTGTTGAACACGCGCGCGGGCCCGCGATGCCCTTCGCGTTCTGTGCCTGAGAGTTTGACGACGCCGCCTTCGGGCGCCAGGTTGCCGTGGAGGACCACGAAGCCTCCACTCTTCTTTATCGGTCGATCGAAGGGTCGAACCACTTCCTGGCCCGGCGTCTCGACGGCCAGAGCCGCTGCCTCGTCGCCGAGCGAGCGCCCGGTGACGGTGGATGCCGAGGCGTTCAGCAGCCCGCCGTCGAGCAGGCGGCGCGCCACGAGCGGGCTGCCGCCGGCCGCGTGCAGCTCGGTGGCGACGAACCGGCCGGAGGGCTTGAGGTCCGCCAGAAGCGGCGTGCGCGAACTGATGCGATCGAAGTCGCCCAGCGTCAAGTCCACGCCTGCTTCCCGCGCAATCGCCAGCAGATGCAGCACGGCGTTGGTCGATCCGCCCGTGGCGGCGACCGCCACAATCGCGTTTTCGAGCCCTGCGCGGGTGATGATCTTGCGCGGCCGCACGCCCTTGCCCACGAGCTCCATGACGCGTTCGCCGGCGGTGCGGGCGACTTCGGCCTTCGCCAGGCTCGTGGCCGGGACGCTCCCGCTGCCGAGCGCGGCGATGCCGAGAAACTCACACGCAATCGCCATGGTGTTGGCCGTGAACTGACCGCCGCAGGCGCCCGCGCCCGGGCATGCGACCGACTCGAGGGCACAGAGCTCGCCGTCGCTCATCCGCCCCGCCGCATTCGCCCCAACTGCTTCGAACACGTCCTGAATGGTCACCTCGCGGCCGTCCCAGCGGCCAGGCGCGATCGATCCTCCGTAGAGCACCAGGCCCGGCGTGTCGAGCCGCGCCAGCGCCATCGCCGCCGCCGGAATCGTCTTGTCGCAGCCGACGAGCACGACGAGGCCGTCGAAGCCGTTGCCGCGCGCGACCAGCTCAATCGAGTCTGCAATCACTTCGCGGCTCACGAGCGAGGCGCACATCCCCTCGGTCCCCATCGTGATGCCGTCGGAGATGGAGACCGTGTTGAATTCCATCGGCGTGCCGCCGGCGGCGCGAATGCCCTCTTTGACGTGGACGGCCAGATCGCGGAGATGAAAATTGCACGGGCCGATCTCGATCCACGTGTTGGCGACGCCGATGAGCGGTTTCTTCAAATCGGCATCCGAAAAGCCCACAGCTCTGAGCATCGCCCGCGCGGGCGCACGGCTGGGCCCGGTCGTCAGCGGGTTCGACCGGTTGCTCATGAAACGACCTCGAACGGATCCGGCTGGCGGCTCTCGCGCGCCTTCCAGCGCGTGTACGAGCCGAGGGTGCGCAGCGTAGGCGCGAACTCCGCCAGGTGCGCGAGCGCTCGGGCGCAGGCGAGCTCGTCGCGCGCGGCGGCCAGGTCGGCGTAGAACAGATATTCCCAGGGCCGACCCGGAATCGGCCGCGATTCGAGCTTGGTCAAATCAACACCACGCAGCGCGAACGCGCTCAACGCCTTGAAGAGCGAGCCCGGCTCGTTGGGCAGTGAAAAGACGATGGTCGTTTTGTCCGGCACCGTATTGAGCAGTGGACGCCGGCCGATCACCAGAAAGCGGGTGATGTTGTCGTCGTAGTCCTGAATCGACGAGGCGAGCGGTGTGAGGCCGAACACCTCGCCGGCTCGCGCCGACGCGATCGCGGCGGCATCGGTGAGGTGCTCGTCGGCCACGAGCTTGGCGCTGCCGGCCGTGTCGTAGGTGGCGATGATCTCCACCCCGGTCAGCGTGCGCAGAAACCGCTCGCACTGGGCCAACCCCTGCGGATGGGAATAGACACGCCGCAGGTCGGCCATCGCGGTGCCCGGCAGCGCCAGCAGATAATGCACGACCGGCAGCTCCACCTCGCCCACGATGGGCAGATGGTGCTCGAGGAGCAGGTCGTAATTGCGATGAATGCTGCCGCCGATCGAGTTCTCAATTGGCAGAACGCCGTACCCGGACGGTCCTCCTTCGACCGACGCGAACACCTCCTCGAAGCTCCGGCACGCGACGAGCTGAGCCCCCGCGTCGATGCAACGCGCCGCCGCCTCACTGAAGGCGCCCGGTTCGCCCTGATATGCGATTCGCACGTCTTGCCTCCTAAAACAAAAAAGCCATCACCCGTCGGCGGATGATGGCCCGTGTCGTTCTTCGGTCTCGGTGCTTACTTCATCCGCCGGCTCGTTGGAGCGCAATAGCGAAGGGGCTGAACGGGATAACCCCGACCCCGACGCCGACACCCCTGCCTATCAGGTCCGGGAGCGCCGTGGGCGTCAGAGCGAGCAGCATGTCTAGATGATTACAGCCGTCCGCGCCGCCGGAGTCAAATCGATTCTTTTTACGAAAGTATAAGAAATGTTAATACTATGGCGATCAATATAAACGCTGTAAATATCAAGCAAATTCAGATCCTCGGCAGCGTCACCTCGACTTGCGCCTGATATTTTCCCTTTTTGTCGCGATACGACGTGTGGCAGGGCTCGTCGCTCTGAAAGAACAGCACTTGCGCGATGCCCTCGTTCGCGTAGATTTTGGCCGGAATCGGCGTCGTGTTCGAGATCTCGAGCGTCGCCGTGCCCTCCCATTCCGGCTCGAACGGGGTCACGTTGACGATGATGCCGCAGCGCGCGTAGGTGGATTTGCCCAGACACACCGTGAGAACGTCCCGCGGGATGCGGAAGTACTCGATCGTCCGCGCCAGCGCGAACGAATTGGGCGGCACGATACAGACGTCGGTCTTCAAATCGACGAACGACCGCGGGTCGAACGCCTTCGGATCGATGACCGTGCTGTTGATGTTGGTGAAGACCTTGAACTCGTCGGCGACGCGGATGTCGTAGCCGTACGAGGAAAGGCCGAACGAGATGACGCCGCTTCGCACCTGATTCTCGACGAAGGG
>QHWL01000227.1 GCA_003222555.1 Acidobacteriota bacterium
CAGGAGCGCTACGGCCTCAACAAGCGGGAAGACGCCTCAAAGCCGCGCGAGGTTGCGGGCAAGCCCGAAGCGACCCAGGTGGGGTTCGCCTGGTGACGACGAAGCAGATCTCGGCAGGGCTAAGGCTAAAGAGATTATGAACACATACGTTCAACGCAGAGACCGCCGAGGCCGCAGAGAAGAAATACCCAAGGATTTCTCGGCGTGCTCTGCGAGCTCTGCGAGCTCTGCGTTCAAACGTCGCATTTTTTCAGACGCTCCTTTAAAGTCGTCTCTCAAGCGACGTCGCCGAAGGCGAGCGCCTCTTTCGTATCCACCAGCTGCGCCACCATGGGCTCGACCACAATCGCGCCGTCCCGCACGCGCACGTGAAAGTGCGATCCTTCCTGCCATTGTGAGCTGATTGGCAGCTTGATCCGTTCGTCGATGACCCGCTTCAGGAACCGCGCGCCGAACGCCATGCTGTAGCCTTGCGTCACAATCAGCTCGAGCGCTTCGTCGTCCATCTGCATCGTCTTGCCGGCCTTGGCGAGGGCCATCCTCACCTGAACGAGATAATGTTTCGCGATTTCCCGCACCTCCTCGTGCGTCAGCGGCGCGAAGAGCACGACCTCGTCGATGCGGTTTCGGAACTCGGGCGGAAAACGACGTTCGAGCTCGCGCATGATTTCGCTCCGGACCTGCTCGATGCCCACCTGGCGTGAAAGGAATCCCATCGGGCTCGTGAGCTTTCGGAAGACCTCCGAGCCGACGTTGGACGTCATAATCACCACCGAGTCGCTCAGATACACCCGCTTACCCCGTCCGTCGGTGAGCCAGCCTTCGTCGAAGGCCTGCAGGAAAAGGTTCAGCAGATTGGGGCTCGCCTTCTCGACTTCGTCGAGCAGGACGACCGTGAACGGATTGTCTTTGAGCTGATTGGTAAGAACCCCGCCGCGTTCGCTGCCGACAATCCCTCGCGGCATGCCGATGAGCTTGTCGACGGCGACCGAGCCGTCCTGATATTCCGACATGTCGACGCGAGCCATTTTTTTGTCGTCGCCGAACAGGAACTCGGCCACCGCCTTGGCGAGCTCGGTCTTGCCGACCCCGGTCGGGCCGAGGAACAGCAGCACGCCATCGGGACGATCGAAGCCGTCCTTGAGCGGCCCTTTGTTGAGCACCAGACGACGGGCGACGGCGTCAACGGCGTTTTTCTGGCCGACGACTCGTTTCTGCAGCCGGATCTCGATGTCCTTGAAGCGATCGGAGACGTCGCGGAACACCATGTCCTCGGGAATTTGTGCGGCGTCGGAAATCACCGAAACAACGTCCTGCCTGGTGACGTCCCAGCGGCGGTCGATTTCCGCTCGGACGGCCGCCGTGTCGAGCCACCCGATCACTTTGTCGGGGAGGTGGAGATGGCGCATGTAGCGAGGGGACATTTCGAGCGCGGTGTCGATGGCTTCGTCCAACAGGCGGACCGAGTAGTTACGCTCGAGCCGCGGCCGCAGGTTATAGAGAATGCGCCGTGTTTGCTCGACGGTGGGCTCGCTGACGTTGACGCAGCGGAAGCGCCGGGCGAGCGCTTCGTCTTCCTGAATGTATTCCTTGTACTCGCTGAGCGTGGTGGCCGCAATCATCCTGATCTCGCCCCGCGCCAGCACCGACTTGAACACGTTGGCGGCGTCCGACGGCGCGCCAAGCGCCGAGCCCGCGCCAACCATCGTATGAGCCTCGTCGACGAACAGTATCAGGTTCTGTCGCTCTTTGAGCTCGCGGATGACGTTTTGAATGCGTTCTTCGAACATCCCGCGCAGCATCGTCCCCGCGACCATGGAATTCATCTGCAGGTTGGCCACCTGGCAGTCGCGCAGCCGTACCGGCACCATGTCGGGCTCGCACTCGATGCGGCGCGCGAGCCCTTCGACGATCGCCGTCTTGCCGACTCCCGGCTCACCGATGAGCATCACCGAGTTGGCACGCTCGCGGTGGCACAGAATCTCGAGCACCTGCTGGATTTCCTTGTCGCGGCCGAACACCGGCGGCATGAGGTTCGTGGCAAAGTGTTTCAGGAACGGTGGAAGCTCGAAGCGCTTCTTCAACCGCTCTTCGCGCAGTTCGATTTCGCGGATCCGCGCATTCAGTCGGGAGACGAGCAGCTCGGGCTCGACTCCGTGGTTTCGGAGAATCGACGCGGGCACACCCTGCGTCTCCTCGAAGACGGCGGAATAGACATCCACGGCCTCAATCGTTTGCCGCCCCGCCCGGTTGGCGTGATGAAGGGCCAGCTTGAAAACGAGCTTGGTGGCCGGCGAGACGCGCAGCTCGCGCCCCCCAAACGACGATGAGGTGTGCAGATGCTCTTCAATGGCCTGAAGGATCGCATGCGGGTTCAGCTCGATGTCGCGCATCACCGCGGCGAACATGTCCCACTCAACCTGTGCGAACGCCAGAAACAGATGCTCGTTGGTGAGCAATGCCTGCTCGCGGCGGCACGCTTCCTCGACGGCCCGGTCGACGATGCGTTGGGCGGTTTCGCCAATCTTGCTAGGTGAGATATCGAGGTCGTCTACTCGCACATTCGTCTCCGCCTGTCAGCGCAGGCAGCAAGATGCGGGCCAGAGGAAACCCGATGGCGCGGCAAGAGCGGGAACGGCGCAAGAGCTTCTGGCGAAATGGGTTGTCGCGAGTTCAGGCCGGAGTGCGCCGCTCACATGCCAGGTGACCAGAGTCAAATAGGAATCGGCGGTTCGCAAACAGTGACTAGAATTCGGTTTCAAAACCAGTGACAGCCGGCTTGGGCGGCTGGCCCGCCTGTCGGGACCCTACGCGGTGCCTTGGCACGTCGGCGGGGCTACGGACGGGCCAGCTCGAGCAGCGCCTGGATGCGCAGCTCGGTAGGCGGGTGGGTGCTGAACAGGGAGGTGAGCCCGGAAAGGGAAAACGGCTTGATGATGAACATGTGCGCCGTGGCCGGGTTGGCATCGAGGGGGACGACCCGCGACGCCGCCTCGATCTTTTTCAGCGCGCTCACGAGCCCGAGCGGTCCGCCAGCAAGTGTGGCGCCGCCGGCGTCGGCGTCGTACTCGCGCGACCGCGAGATGGCCGCCTGAATCAGCATGGCGGCGACTGGCGCCAGGATGATGGTGGCGAGGAGCGCCAGCGGATTCGAGCCTTCGCGGTCGTTGTCGCGACTGCCGCCCCAGAACATGGCGAAGCGCGAGATCATCATGATGGCGGCCGCCAACGTTGCCGCAATCGAACTGATGAGGATGTCGCGATGCTTGACATGCGCCAGCTCATGGGCGAGAACGCCTTCGAGCTCCTCATCATCGAGCATCTGCAGGATGCCCTCGGTGGCGGCGACGGCCGCATGCTCGGGGTTTCGGCCGGTTGCAAATGCGTTGGGGGACGCTTGGGGAATGACATAGCAACGCGGCTGCGGCAGGCCCGCTCGCCGGGCCAGACCGGCGACGATGCGAAAAAGCCGGTGGTCGGGACCGACCTCTTGCGCGCCGTACATCTTGAGGACGATCTTGTCCGAGAACCAGTACGATACGAAGTTGGTCAAGGCCGCGAAGACGAACCCGAAGACGAGGCCTTGCGCGCCGCCGAGGGCTTCGCCAAGAAACAAGAACAGCGCGCTCATGACGCCGAGCAGCAACGCCGTTTTCACAGTATTAGACATGATCAGGGGAACCCCCGGCATAGGCGAAAAATTCCGGTCCGCGCAGCTCCTGCGGCATCAACAGGCGGGACGAGGCGTATAATCGAGCCATGGTGCTGTTCGCGCTTGTCCTAGCAACCGCTCTGCAACAGCAGCCGCCGGTGCCACGGCCATTTCCGCGTCCCGGTTCGGCGCCTGCGACGGCGCCGGCGCCGCCGCCCCCGGCGAAACCTGCGCCAGCGTCATCCGCGCCGACGCCTGCGCCTGCAAAACCCGACCCCGCCCCGACCGAGGCGACCCTGGGTGTGCCGGTTTATCCCGCCGCACAGTTCATCTCGTCCTACAACGCAGGCCGCGGCCAGCGCTTCTACATTTTCGGCTCATCCGCGACGTTTGTCGACCTGGTCACCTTTTACCGGGCCGTGCTGAAGCAGAAGGGTGAACTGGTGTTCGAAGTGCCGGCGACCCACCAGTTCGATGTCGGCAAGTTCCGCGAAGAGACGATGGCGTTTCCGCCCGGCGTCACGATCAAAGACTACCAGTCTGAGCTGTCGCAGGGGTATCCGAACCCGAAACCGGGGGGACAGCCCGCCCGGTTTCCCTCGATCATTCAGATAGTACCGGTGGTGGAGAGATACTAAATTCCGATTTTGACAAACACTTCCCCGTTCTTCAGAAACTCCACCGACTTTTCCTCCATCCCCGCTGCCACCGCCGCCTGCTCGTCGATCCCCTTCTGGCGGGCGTAGTCTCGCACCTGCTGCGTCAGCTCCATACTGCAGAACTTCGGGCCGCACATCGAGCAGAAGTGGGCGAGCTTGGCGCCCTCGGCCGGCAGGGTCGCGTCGTGGAACGCACGCGCCGTCACGGGGTCGAGCGACAAATTGAACTGATCCTCCCAGCGGAACTCGAACCGCGCCTTCGACAGCGCATCGTCCCATTCGCGCGCGCGCGGGTGCCCCTTGGCCAGATCCGACGCGTGCGACGCGATCTTGTACGCGATCACGCCCGCCTTGACATCGTCGCGGTTCGGCAAACCGAGGTGTTCTTTCGGCGTGACGTAGCAGAGCATCGCGGTGCCGTACCAGCCGATCATCGCCGCGCCGATCGCCGAGGTGATGTGATCGTAGCCGGGGGCGATGTCGGTCGTCAGCGGGCCCAGTGTGTAGAACGGCGCCTCGGCGCACCATTCGAGCTGCTTTTCCATGTTCTCTTTGATGAGATGCATGGGAATGTGCCCGGGGCCTTCGTTCATCACCTGGACGTCGTACTCCCACGCGATCTTGGTGAGCTCACCTTGCGTCCGCAGCTCGGCGAACTGCGGTTCGTCGTTCGCGTCGGCGATCGAGCCGGGCCGCAGACCGTCGCCGAGCGAAAACGACACGTCGTAGGCGCGCATGATCTCGCAGATCTCGCGGAAGTGCGTGTACGTGAAATTCTCCTGGTGATGCGCGAGGCACCACTTGGCCATGATCGAGCCACCGCGCGACACGATGCCCGTCATGCGCCGCGCGGTGAGCGGCACGTACCGCAACAGAACGCCCGCGTGGACGGTGAAGTAGTCGACGCCCTGCTCGCACTGTTCGATGAGCGTGTCGCGGTAGATCTCCCAGGTGAGGTCCTCGGGACGTCCCCCGACTTTTTCGAGCGCCTGATAGATCGGCACCGTGCCGATCGGCACCGGCGAGTTCCTGACAATCCACTCGCGCGTCTCGTGGATGTTCTTGCCGGTCGACAGGTCCATCACCGTGTCGGCGCCCCACAGCGTCGCCCACCTCAGCTTTTCGACTTCTTCATCAATCGACGACGACACGGCGGAGTTGCCGATGTTGGCGTTGATCTTCACGAGGAAGTTCCGGCCGATAATCATCGGCTCGAGCTCGAGGTGGTTGATGTTGGCCGGAATGATGTCGCGGCCGCGCGCCACTTCGTCGCGCACGAACTCGGCGGGCAGCCCCTCCCGGATGGCGATGAACTCCATCTCGGGCGTGATGTCGCCTCGACGCGCGTAGTAGAGCTGAGTGACGGGAACGGGAGCCGGTACTCGGGGCTTGCCGGTTCCACCCGTACGCGCCTTCACCCACGGCTCGCGCAGCCTGGGCAAGCCCTGCTCGGCCTCGATGCCTTGCGGCCCGCTCGTGTCGTACACGCGAAGCGGCGGCTCGCCGCCCCCAAGCGCAATCTCTCGCATCGGGACACGCACGTCCTGCGGACCGTCGACGTAAATTTTTCGAGAATTCGGGAAGGCTGTATTGAAGTCTGACATCCGCTCTCCCTTCGCCGGTTTCAACCGGAGCAGGTTCCAAGGGTTTGCTCTCAATCCCGTTCGGGATACCCCTGGCGGTTAAAAGGCGACTATACCACCTTATACTGCCCTCGAACGTCGCATGCGGCAAAAGCGCTCAGCTACGGGAATCGGCGTCGCCGCCTGCATGTTTCTGGTCGTCTGGGGCCTGACCACGCATGGAAAGTACTCCGCCAGCGGCGACGAGCCGCATTACTTGCTCGTCTCGATCAGTTTGGCGGCGGACCGCGATCTCGACCTCGAGAACAACTACGCGGCAAACGACGGCCGGTTGATCGGACATGACCAGCTGACGGCGGGCCCCCATGCCCGCCGCGCGCGTGACGGCC
>QHWL01000228.1:0-367 GCA_003222555.1 Acidobacteriota bacterium
GACGTCGAAAACGCGCGCGGCATTTATCGACATTTGAAGAACCGGTCAATCATAAGCGAAATGATCCAGTAGAAAGGAAAATGATCCAACAGATTTCCGATACTCAAGATAGCCGGAACGAAGGATCCAAATTCTCGTACGAAATACCCAGCTCATGGGGTCGGACAACATCCGCCTGATTTTCGCCTGATCGGCCTCCCGGCGCACCACAAACCGCCGAACATCCGCTCGTCTCCATGCGTCGAGAGCCAAGAACGGGGATCGACGGAGGCCTTCTGCACGCGCGACGTGTCCAGGATCGCTGCAGCCCTTGAATGGCAAGCGGGCCTGCTGCCCCATCAGTCCGGCTTGCCGACGAGCGCACAGA
>QHWL01000228.1:494-6002 GCA_003222555.1 Acidobacteriota bacterium
GAAAACGATCGGGTGCCCGTCGAGCCGAGCGTCAGCGGAACGGCCGAGGCGTAGTAATTGCTCCCCGGGGTGGTGCAGCCGGCCGGAGGCGCTGGCATCGCCGTGTTGCCGGCGCCGGGCGCCAACGTCACCATATACCCGCTCTTGGCCACCGACGCCGCCGACGTGAGGTCGGGCGACAGGAAGTCGCCCGCGGCCTTCAGCTCGGGCAGCGTCATGGCGTAGCCCTGGCACCGCTGCGAGTAGTTCACTTGAGCCGTGTTGATCGCGCGCATCGATCCGATTGCCGACGCCTCGTTTCCCGACATGCGGGCTCGCAGCAGGCCCGGCACCGCGATCGCCGCGATGATCCCGATGATGGCCACGACGATGAGCAGTTCGATCAGCGTGAAACCATTGGTGTTACGAATCTTCATGGCCTATCTCCTCAAAGCTGTTCTAGTGACGCAACCCGTGTCCCTCGGGTTGCGTCCCGCGCTGTTGAGCAACCCGCGTGCCAGACCTCTTCCGAAACCGAGAGCGCGGCCCGCCAGTGAACCCGATAAGGTCCGCCCCTACGTCAGAGGTAGTTTCCTCATCAAAATTTTGATGAATTCCTCAGCGGGTGCTAGGCTCGTCACCATGCGAATTATTACGACGGTGTCGCTTGCGTCGTTGCTCGTGTTCGGCCTGCAGGAGGCCCGCGGCCAGGGAGCAGGCTCGGACTGGCCGATGTATGCCGGCGACTACGCGTCGACAGGGGCGTCGCCGCTCTCGGAAATCACCCCGCGGAACGTGTCGAAGCTGAAGCAGATCTGCTCTTACAAGCTGCCGGAAGTCTCGACGTTCGAAAGCAGCCTCGTCGCCTTGAACGGAATCTTGTACTTCACCACGTCCGATGACACCTACGCCGTTGATGCGTCCGGCTGCACGCTCAAATGGCGGGCGCACCATCAAGCGCAAGTTCACGGCACCGTGCGCGGTGTCGCCGTTTCCGGCAACCGCGTCTTCCGCGGATTCCGGGACGGTACCATGGCCGCCTACGACATCAACACCGGCGAGGAGATTTGGACGACCCAGATCAAGGAAAGCGATGGCGGTACCGCGACGATCGCCGCTTCCCCAACGGCGTGGAATGGGATGGTCTTCATCGGTACCTCCGGCGCGGAGCGCGCCTGCGGCTGCATCGTGGCCGGTCTCGATGCGGCGAGCGGGCGGGTCGTATGGACGTTCCCGCTCGTGCCCACTGGCGACGCTCCCGGCGCCGACACGTGGCCGAAAGGCGTCCACGTCGGTGGGGGTTCGGTCTGGACGAGCCTCACATTGGACGCTGAAGCCGGCGCCCTGTACGTGCCGGCGGGTAATCCGGGTCCGGATTTTTCGGGCGCGTACCGACCCGGCGCGAACCTGTACACCAACTCGATTGTCGTCCTGGATGCGAGGACGGGATCTCTGCGCACGTTCTATCAACTCGTCCCTCACGACGTGCACGACTGGGATCAGTCGTCCGCCCCCGCGTTCATCACGACCAAGCAGGGCCGCAAGCGCGCCATGGCCGCCGGCAAAGCTGGATTCCTGCACGCCATCGACATCGCCAGCGGCAAGATCGCCTGGAACACGCCGGTGACCACAATCGAAAACATCGACGCGCCGCTGACTCCTCAGGGCACGTATTTCTGTCCGGGGACGGCGGGCGGCGTGCAGTGGAATGGTCCACGGTATTGGGCGGCAACCAATCTGGTGTACGTCAACAGCGTCGACTGGTGCACCACGCTGAAGCTCGACGACAAGCTGCCCGAGTTCGAACCGGGCAAGCAATTCCTGGGTTCGGCGAACGCCTTCGGGGAAAAGGACCCGCGCAAAAGGGGCTGGGTCACCGCAGTCGATGCGGATACGGGCACCGTTCGCTGGCGGTACCAATCACCCGCGCCGCTCGTGGCCGGCGCAACCATCACTGCCAGCGGGCTCGTGGTGACTGGCGATCTTTTGGGAAATATTCTGGCGTTTGACGCCGCGACCGGGAAGGTGTTGCGCCGGATCGCAACCGGGCAGCCGGTCGGCGGCGGCGTCATCACGTACCAGGCTGGCGGCAAGCAGCGGATTGCGGTGGCGGCGGGTCTTTTGAATAACATCCTCCAGACCAAGGGCGAGCCGGTCGTGTTTGTGTACGGGCTCTGAAGAAAACTGCAGATCGCGAGCGCCCATCAGGGATCCAGAAAGGCTCTACCACGGAGAACACAGAAAACAAACGGAGCACACGGTTGGCAAATCATGGTTTTCCGTGATCTCCGCCGACCACGTACAAATTCATGAGATTTCAGATTGAAGATTGCAAATTGAAGATTTCGATTGCAGATTCAACTCGCCGCCCAATCTTCAATCTCCAATTTGCAATCTTCAATTTCATGTCTGGTCCGCGGCCTCCGTGGTAGCGCTTTTGTTCCGATCGCGTGAACACCTCATTCGTAATAGGCGGGAGATTTCTTGAGCTTGGCGTTGGCGGCGAAGTCGTGTTCAATCCACAACTTCGTTTTTGTCTTCTGAAGGTACTCCTCGATCATCGCGCGCGAGGCTGCCGACTGCCGGACGTCGGCCTCGTTGTCGGGCGGCGCCCGATGCAACGTGCGCTCCTGCGGGTAATGATACAGATCGCCACTGAGCATCACCCGTCCCGTGGCGGCCAGGTTCACGACCAGCGCCTGGTGCCCAGGCGTGTGGCCGGGCGCGGACTTGATGACGACCCGACCGTCGCCGAAGACGTCATACTCGTCTTTGTCGATGGTCACGACCGATTTACTGTTTTTCAGCCCGGTGTAGAAGGAAGGGTTGACGCGCGTATTGTTGTCGGCCCACATGAAGGCGCGCTCGGCCGGCCTGGCGAGCCACGTCGAGGCCGCAAACTCGTTGGCGTTCGCGCTGTGGTCGATATGCGCATGTGAGAATGCGAAATAGGTAATGTCGGCGGGACGATAGCCAATCTGCGCCAGTTGACTTCTGAGCGTTCGGGTCACGACGGCATCGATTGCGGCATTGAGGCTCGCCCGGGCGCCTTGCGGTTGGGCGTCCACGTCGCGATCCGGGATGACGCCGAGGTCCCACATCAGCGTCCCTCTTGGATGCGCGACCAGAAAGCACGGCACCGACATGCGGGGCTCGCCCACCTCCGCCGAGGTCAGGTGATATCGCTGCACGCCCTCGGTCGTGACGTTGAGCAGGCCGCAATCGAAGACGTACAACCGCACGGTCTTGGAGGCGGGCGCCTTGGCCGCGGTGGCAGGCTGAGCGGCGCGAGCGCCGCCGCTCAATCCGACGAGCAGCGCTAGGAGTGCCGTTGTTAGTCGTCGTACAGCATGCAATCGATCCGGCACGGTTTCACCTCCCGCCAATCACCGGGGGACGACTACTGCTTGGCCCAGACCGTCACGTTTTCGATCTTCTGGCCTTGAGGATTGGTTCCGATCGTGGTTTCTGTTCGCGACTTACCATCGTGGGCGTACACGGCTGGAATGGTGCTCAGCACTTTGCCGGCCTTCTTGTTGGTGATTTCAAGCGTGTAGTCGTCAATCTTCCTTACCGAGACCGCGTCCCGGCCTGGATCGCCTTTCACTGGATAGTCCTTGCCGTCAAACTTCGCGGTCCATTCAAAGTGCGTCGGTTTTCCATCGGACTCGATCCGATCCGCAACCACTTTCATACCGCCGTCGGCAGCCTCGAGCTTGGCCGTCTGGCCCTTCAGCGCGGGCCCCGGACTGAACTTGGATTTCGCCGGATCCAGCTTCCACGTTCCAAGCATTGGATTCCCAGGGGGCGGTCCTTGCGCGAACTGAACGACCGAGGCAAGCACGAACAACACCCCGAACGCCATCAATGCCCGTCTCATTAGTGATCTCCTTCCCTCAAACCGCCACGCCTCTAAAGACGGCGGCTTTGTGCTCGACCCAGCGAGAGCCGTGTCCATAGGACCCGGCCTACTTCATCCGATCCGCTCGTCGTTATTTCTTCAATTCGGCATACACCGCGGGGATGGCCGCCTTGTACCTCTCGCTCTTGTAGCCTGGATACTTGCTCGTCAAATCGATCGCCGCCGCCGCCTCGTCGACGGTCTTCCCCGCCGCCGCGGCCGACTGCACCGCCGCGACCCAATCGGTGACGAACCGCTGATACTCCTGGAGATCCTTGGGTGTCGTCACCGGACTGTGACCAGGAATGACCGTGTCGATGTCCTTGAGGCCGGCAACGGCCTTCGACAGCGTCTTCGGATATTCGACGGCACTGCCGCCGTTGTTGCGATCGATGGTTGGCGCGTCGCGCCACGCGAACATGTCGCCAGTCTGCAGCACGCGCAGCGATGGGTACACCACCCACGCATCGCCGTTGGTATGCCCGGCGCCGAAGTAATACAAGTCGACGCGGTTCTTCCCGCTGCCGACCGACATCTTGTCCTTGTACGTGCGCTTCGGCAGGAACTGCGCCTTGTCGCCCTTGAACGCGTCCATCTTCGCCATGTTCGCTTTCGTGTTCTCGTGGGCGACGATGTCGACGGTCGCGGGGAACGCTTCGTTGCTGCCCGTGTGATCGCCATGCGTGTGGGTGTTGATGATCATCGTCACCGGCTTGTCGGTGACCTTCTTGATCCTCTCGAGGATCGTCGGTCCGTAGCCCGACAGCTTGGTGTCGACGACGATGACGCCCGACTCGGTGACGAATACGCCTGTGTTGCCGCCGGTGAACTCAGGACCCAGCGCCGACGAGGCGATCACGTACAGGTTGTCCTTGACCTTCGTCAGGTCGGGTAGCGGCGGCCGCGGCGGCTGCTGCTGCGCCACAATCGCTGCCGACAAGCCGCCGATAACAAGGAGTGCGCCCAGTACGGTGATTCGTTTCATACCTGCCTCCTTCAAGTTCCGCGGATTATAGACTTCTTTGGGGCAAACCGGGGCAGCCGTACGTTAGGGTCCGCCTCAGAGCCTGTGAAAAAATACGACGTTTGAACGCAGAGCTCGCAGAGCACGCGGAGAAATCCCTAAGCATTTCTTCTCTGCGGCCTCGGCGGCCTCTGCGTTGAACGTGATTGTTCACAGACTCTTCAGGCGGACCTTGCCGGTCCGGCTGACCGCCTTCGCCGAGGCTACGGCAGGCCACCCCAACGCGGCTGCCGCGTTGGGGACCCCGGCGGTCCGCCGAAACTTTACGCGGAGGCGGAAGCCGGACACTACGTACGTGTGCAGTTGTATTATGCGGGCCGAGTTGGGCGTCGGACTGGGAAATTCCGCTCAACTGGGGGAACCATGGCAAGGCATCTACGGTGGTCCGTGGCGGTACTGGCGTGCGTTTTCTGGAGTGTCGGTGTCGGAGCCCAAACGGTAAAGGTCACGCCGCTTGGAGCCGCCGCAGGCGAATTCTCGAGGCTCGACCGCGCGCTCGTGTTCGAGGATCCCACCGGTGTCCGCATCCTCTACGATCCCGGTCTCACGGTGTCGCCGACCGATCCCAGGCTCGACGTGGTGCATGCCATTCTGGTCAGCCACG
>QHWL01000781.1:0-759 GCA_003222555.1 Acidobacteriota bacterium
TGAAAGCTTCCGCCGACACGCCGCCGGACAGCGTAAGCGTACCACGCGCGAGGCGCCGTGTTCCCATCGCCATCAACCAGTTCTGGGAATTGAGCTGCGCTTCGCCCCGTCGGCCACCCTGTCGTTCGAACGTCGCAAATACGACACCGTCGAGTCCGAGGCTCCACGCGCTTGTCTCGGCGCCATGCGAGTGCTCTTGGGAGGGATTCTGGTATGACGCTGCGGCATCATCCGTGCAACTGGCAGCGCTCGATGGCGCGGCAGCCTGACCTGCTGCTGCAGCGCTCCTGACGCACGCAGCGAGAATCAGCGACGACAGGCCGCGCACGACGATCTCTGAAGCTCGAGAATGATTGGCGAAGCGGAAGGGAGTCAACAAAGCCGATCCTTTAGCTTCGACGGATTCTTCTTCGGCGCCCACCTATTGGAGCGGAGTGCCGCGAGCGACGCTGCCACAGCTCCCTGCGGCAGGACTAGATCGGTAAAGTAAAATAGGTCGCCGAAAGGGACACAATTTTGTTACCAGTGAGGCGATTTTTTATGAAACATCTTGTCGCCCTGGCATCTGTACCACTCGTCGTCATCCTATCACTCCTGAGCATGACCGTACATCAACCGTGGCAGCACTCCGGACCGCTCCGGCTTGGTCCCGCCGAAGGTCCCGAGCCAGAGTGGCGCCCGCCCACCATCCGCGAGTACAAGCCGCGATCGACGCTCGTTGTGCCGCAGCATCCGGTACCGCGCGCGAAGTTTCCGGTC
>QHWL01000781.1:774-1254 GCA_003222555.1 Acidobacteriota bacterium
AAGGTCGTCAAGGCGATGGACCAGCTGAACCTCCAGGTCATCGTGAATCTGAGCGGTGGCTGGGGGGACCGTTTACGTCAGGGGCTGGCGGCGATCAAGAGCAGCCCGTATCCCGAGCGGATGGTGCTCTTCGCAAACGTCGATTTCCAGGATATCGGCCCCGGCTTCGGGGGAAGGGCTGCCAAGCAGCTCGAAGAGGACATCAAGGCCGGGGCCAAGGGTTTGAAAATCTTCAAACAGCTCGGCCTGTGGTACCAGAAGACCGACCGCACCCGGCTCAAGCTGGACGATCCCGAGCTGGATCCGATCTGGGACACGTGCGCGCGGCTGAACGTGCCTGTCCTGATTCACACGGCTGACCCCGCCGAGTTCTTCCGGTCGATTGACTACAACAACGAGCGCTGGTTGGAGCTCGCTCTGTATCCGGCTCGCCGCTATCAGGACCGTTCACGCTTTCCGACTTTCGAGGAGTTGATGGAC
>QHWL01000229.1:0-1820 GCA_003222555.1 Acidobacteriota bacterium
TCGGCAAGCCGCCTCGGCGTCGCTTCAATCACTTTCACAGGGTTCTTATCACCCAAGTAGGACGCATATGGATTCATGTTGCCGCCCTCGATTCGCGCCGTCATTGTAGAGTAGTGCGCGCCAGCAGGAAAAGGGGTCGGACCCCTTTTCTCGAATCGTCGGTACGATTCCGCGTGCTAAATTGCGCGTATGACTGCGCACGCCGTGTTGATCGCCGTCTCGGACCAGCCCGGGATGCTGTTTGGCCTGACCGGGGTGTTGGCCGGCCACCAGGCCAACATTACCTACGTCGACATCATCCAGCACCACGACAAAGACGCCGAAATCTATCTGGAGTTCTCCGTGGAACGCGGAGTCGACCCGGTCTTCGAGGAGCTGCGGCAGGTACCAGGCGTGAAGCGCATGGAGCTCACGCCGTCTTTTACGAAGATCTACGGCAAGCGGATCGTCATCATGGGAGGCGGCGCGCAGGTCGGCCAGGTGGCGATCGGGGCGATCTCGGAGGCCGACCGGCACAACATTCGGGGCGAGCGCATCTCGGTCGACACGATTCCGCTCGTCGGCGAACAGGAGCTGGCCGCCGCTGTCCGAGCTGTCGTGCGGCTGCCCCGCGTGCGGCTGCTGGTCCTGGCGGGTTCGATCATGGGGGGCGAGATCACCAAAGCGGTGGACGAAGTGCGGGAAAAAGGCCTGATTGTGATCTCGCTCAACATGGCCGGCAGCCTGCCTGACGCGGCGGATCTCGTCGTCTCCGACCCGGTTCAAGCCGGCGTCATGGCCGTCATGGCGATAGCCGACACCGCGAAGTTCAACATCGTGCGGCAGCAGAGGCGGCGATATTGAGCACCGCCGCGATTTCACCCAGAGCCCACGCGACTTCGTCGTCGGTGATGACGTAGGGCGGCATGAAGTACAACACGTTGCCCAGCGGGCGGAGCAACAGACCTCGCTCCACAAACGCAGCGGTCAAGCGCGGCCCGATGCCGTCAAGATAACCACCGGCTCTGCGGGTCTGCTCGTCGGTCACCAGTTCAATGATTCCGACGCCGCCGATCACGCGCACGTCGCCAACCCCCGGCAGCGCCCGCAATGGGGACAACCCAGCGCGGAGCTGTGCTTCGAGCCTCCGGATGCGTCCGAGCAGATCCTGCTCACGAAACAGATCGAGGCTCGCCACCGCGACCGCGCACGCCAGCGGATTGGCCGTAAACGAGTGACCGTGGAAAAACGTCTTCGTTCGGTCGTCGCTGAGGAATGCCTCGTACACGGCGTTTGTGACGACGGTCGCCCCGAGCGGCAAATAGCCGGCAGTGAGCGCCTTCGACAAGCAGACCATGTCGGGCGTCAGCGACGCGTGTTCGCACGCGAACATCCGCCCGGTGCGGCCGAATCCGGTCAACACTTCGTCGGCGATGAGCAACGTGCCATAGCGCTTGCACAGGCGGCCGACACCCGCGAGGAATTCGGAGGGCCAGACGATCATCCCGCCCGCTCCCTGGAGCATCGGCTCCACGATGACGCCGGCCACTTCTTCACCGCGTGTCTGCAACGCCTGTTCAAGATCGGCCAGACAGTCGACCTGGCACGTCGCACGTTTCAGACCCAATGGGCAGCGGTAGCAATGCGGGGCGTGGACCCGTATCACGGGAAACAGCAGCGGCGCAAACGGCTGCGTGAAGATCGAATCCTCGCCGACCGACATCGCACCGACGGTGTCGCCATGGTACCCGTGATGGAGGGCGACGAAGGTCCGGCGGTGCGGCTGATCGAGGTTGCGCCAGTACTGACACGCCAGCTTGAGCGCCACCTCTACGGCGGTC
>QHWL01000229.1:1903-9765 GCA_003222555.1 Acidobacteriota bacterium
ACCACGTGCTCGAGCTGTCGCGCCTGCTCGATGAGCGCTTCATTTAGTCGCGGGTGAGCGTGCCCGTGGATGTTCACCCACCACGACGAGATCCCGTCCAGCAGCCGCCGCCCATCTTCGGTGTACAGGTAGACCCCCTCGCCTTTGACAATCGGCAGCGGAGCGGGCGCCGTCTGCATTTGCGTGTAGGGATGCCAGAGGCAGGCGCGATCCCGCTGAACTAAGTTCATCGACGTTTCACTCACCGTCACACGGTCCTGGCGGGATTCGGGATTTGGGATTTGGGATTTGGCCGAATCCCGAGTCCCGAATCCCGCCAGGTACCGTGCGCCAGTCATCGTAACAGCTCCAGCAGTTGGCACTGCCGATCGAGCTCGGTCTCGGCCCACTTCGCCAGCCGCTCCGCCGTCAGCGGATCGAAGTACGGCATCTCACCGAGCACAACGACGTCGCCGTACCGCTCTTCTCGGCATTCCGGTCGCCCACCATCACAACGCCAGCAACGCAAAGCGCACGCCGACGCAGCGCTTCGATCGTCAGCAGCGTGTGGTTGATGGTGCCGAGCGTCGTCTTTGCAACGACGACGACCGGCAAGCCCAGACGGACCATCAAGTCGGCGATCGTCTCCGACTCGTTGACCGGCACAAGGGTGCCCCCGGCGCCCTCGACGATCCAGCACGATGAGTTGGCCTCGGCCAGCAGGGAATCCACAAGCGGCTGCAGGCAGATCGTGCACGCACTCAATCGCGCGGCCAGATGCGGCGAGACGGGAAAGGGCAGACGCACGCCCGACGACAGCACGTCAGCGGGCCCGCACCGGCCGAGCCGGCCGACTTCGGCCGTGTCATCGTCCTGCTCGATGCCGGTCTGGATCGGCTTCCAATAGCGCAGCGGCACCTCGGCACGGTAACGATGCAGGAGCGCGGCGGCTACCACCGTCTTCCCGACGCCCGTGCCGGTACCGGTCACGAACAGACCGCGGAGCACCGTGCGGACTCTCTCACCGCGGCGGCGAGCGCGGCGGCGAAGCTGCGAATCGTCGCCTCGGCGAGGCCGACGTTCACGGAAATCCGGAGGCGGGCCGTCCCCGGCGCCACGGTGGGCGGACGAATGGCGCGGACGTCGAAGCCTTGCGATTGCAGTGACTGAGCCACCGCGAGAGCTCGCCCATTGTCCCCCAGCGCCACGGGGACGATCTGAGACGAGCCCGGCGGGACCGCGACGCCTTCACTGGAGAGCTGCCCGCGAAGGTCGCGCGACACGCGCATCAGCTGCGCGCGGCGTTCCGGCTCGCTGGCCACGATGGCCAGGCTGGCCGCCAGCGCGGCGGCCAGCGACGGCGGCGGCGCGGTGGAGAACACGAAAGGCCGTCCACGCTGGACGAGGTACTCGATCGCCCATGAGGGACCGGCGACAAAGGCGCCGCCGACGCCCAGCGCCTTCCCGGCCGTGTTGATCGAGACCAATACGTCCCGGGCGATCCCTTGCGCCTCGATCAAGCCGCTCCCGCGCGCGCCGTAAATGCCGACGGCGTGGGCCTCGTCCACGATGAGGGCGGCGCCCACGGTGCGACAAAGCGTCGCATATTCGACGAGCGGCGCGACATCGCCTTCCATGCTGAAAAGCGACTCGGTGACGACAAACATCTGCCCGCCGGCGCGATGCTGCGCGAGGAGGCGCGCGAGCGCCTCGACGTCGTTGTGCGGAAACACCACACGCCGCGCGCCGGACAGGCGGATGCCGTCGATGAGGCTGGCGTGATTCCGCTCGTCCGAGAGAATGACATCACCCTTCTCGGGAAACGTCGTGAGCACAGCGATGTTTGCGAGGTAGCCGCTGGAAAAATAGAGGGCGCGGTCGGTCTGCTTGAGCTCGGCGAACGTCTGCTCCACCGCAGAAAAACTCTCGCGGTGCCCTCGCAGCAGCCGGGAGCCGGTGCTGCCGCATCCCTCGCGTCTGATGGCTTCAATCATCCGCTCCTTGAGCAAGGGATGCTTCGACAGCGCCAGGTAATCATTCGATGAGAAGTCGATGCCGTGCGGCGAGCGGAGCGTTCGCAGGAGCTCGGCCCCGGCGAGCGCATTCACACGCGCCCGGACGCGCGCCTCGAGCGACTCACTCGTGAGCATACGTCGGCGCGGGCGGCACGGTGCCCTCCGTCTGCAACCGGACGCCGAGACGCTCAAACAGCCGGCGATCGGCATCGACCTCGGGATTGGGCGTCGTCAGCAGCTTCTCCCCAAGGAACACGGAGTTCGCGCCTGCGAGGAAACAAAGGGTCTGTGCCTCGTCGGACAACGAAAGGCGGCCCGCGCTGAGACGAACCATCGAGGCGGGCATGAGCAGGCGTGCGGTCGCGATGACGCGCACGAGCTCCATCGGATCGACGGGCGGCCGCTCGGCGAGGGGCGTGCCCGCCACACGGACCAGCAGGTTCACCGGCACGCTTTCCGGATGCGGATCGAACATCGACAGCTGCTGGAGCAGCCGCCAGCGGGCGGGCCGGTCTTCACCGAGGCCGATGATGCCGCCGCAGCACACCGTGATGCCGGCCTTTCGGACGCGCGCGATGGTCTGAAGACGATCGTCATACGTGCGGGTGGTGATAATCCTGCCGTAGAACTCTGGCGAGGTGTCGAGATTGTGATTGTACGCGGTCAATCCAGCGTCTGCGAGCGCGTTCGCCTGGTCCTCGGTGAGCATTCCCAGCGTGCAGCACGCCTCCAGGCCGAGCGCGCGCACGCCGCGCACCATCTCGAGCACCCGTTCGAACTGCGGCCCGTGCGGGACGTCGCGCCACGCGGCGCCCATGCAGAACCGCGTCGCGCCTTGGTCGCGCGCCTGCCGGGCGGCTGCCACGGTCTCATCGACATTCAAGAGCTCGCCGCGCGCGACGCCGGTGCTGTAGCGGGCCGACTGCGGGCAGTAAGCGCAGTCTTCAGGGCATCCGCCGGCCTTCACGTTGAGCAGGACGCATCCTTGTACTACGTTCGGGCGGTGATGGGCGCGATGGACGAGCTGCGCCCGAAAGATCAGGTCGAGCAACGGCGCCGTGTAGATTTCTTCAATTTCTCCGATCGCCCAATCGTGGCGCGGCTGAGTGGCATCGGCTGTGACCATCGTGCCCACAATGTTACTCGCTAACGCCCGGCCTCCAAACGGCCGAAACGTCTCGCATAGGAGGTCGCGTGTTCTGGTGGTTTGAGCGCAACGGCGAATTCATGCGCTGCGAGGCCCACGACGCGCCCGGCGGCGGCTACGAGCTCGTGGTCACCCATGCCGACGGCGCAGATCGAGTCGAGCGGTTCGAAGACTCGTCGGACCTGGCGAAACGCCAAACGGAGCTCGAACGCGATCTCATCGCTGAAGGCTGGACAGGACCGCACGGTTGGAACCTGTAGTCCCTCCTGGACCGGGTCGCGGGACGGTTTTATCACGAAGTCACGAAGCTCACGAAGGCACACGAAGATCTGTACTTTAAGACATTTCGTGAATCTTCGTGTGCTTCGTGTCTTCGTGATGAAAAGACTTCCTCGCCGCGGCTGTCCCACCGGGCTCTGCGCCTCAACGCGACTAAAACGCCAGACCGAGCGTGAGCGTCAGGGGAATCTTGATGGATGCGTTCGAAGTAAAGATGTTGCCGTTCGAGTAGTGCTTGATGCCGATCTCGGCGTTCATCCGGTGCGTTTTGCCGAAAAACGCGCCGACGCCCATGAAATCCTGGAATGTGAAGCGTTCGCCCGTTTTTCGGCCGTCTATCACCGCCCGGCTTACGTAGGTCGGCCCCGCGAGCGAGTAATTGAAATACAGGTCGGCGGGTCGGGTGCGGGCCAGAAAAAGCCTGAAGAGCGGATACGCAGAGAGCGTGCGGAAGATTTCCCGATTCCCGTTGCTGTTCCAGTACGACGCACTCGCGCCGAGATCGAATGCGAATCGCTTCTTCGTATGGAACAGGTTGCGCTCGTAATCGAGCGTGAAGCCCCGCCTTGCTTCCACGTTGCCGCCCCAAAAAATAGGCAACCTGCGCGAGAAGAAGGTGTTGACGCCGTAAGCCAGCAGGTTCGTCGTGTAGGCCAGCCGAACGATGTTTGCGGGAAACACGAATCCGGCCCGCCGGTTGTCTTCGACCGTGGCGGCCGACAGCGGCCGCGTGTGATATCGAATCCCAGTCGTGAACAGCCGAGCGGACGGCTGGGTGAACGACTGGCGGCCCGGCGAATACATTGCGCCGAGTATGACATCGGTGTTCGGCGTCACATGGTAGGCAAGGCCGGCGCCCAGGAGTCCGGCCGCATAGTGCGCGCTTTGCAGCGCCGTCGCTCCGTTGATCTCGAACCCGGACCGGCTCGTGACGCCCAATCCGCCTTCGCCGTACGCGGATACGCGAGCGTTCACCGGCACGTCCCAGACCACCGTGACGCCTGCGTAGGCCGTCGAGATTCGCTGGGTCGCTGCATTTCCATTGACATTGTCGTAAGCAACGAATCGGACCGGACGCATGTAAGTGACCTGGGCCGACACGTGCTTGGTGATGTGATGACCGAAGAGATCGACGCGGACGGCGAGGCGCGGAACGTCAACCGACTCGACCTGAAATCCCGGCTCAAGCTGTCGCCCGGAGAACAGGTAGCCGATCGATCCGACATCGATGGTGAAGTACGAGTTGGTCAGGAACGCGGGGTACTGCGTCCGCGTGTCTTCGGGGGTCGCCTCCTGGGCGGATGCGCAGGTCACCATGCACACGATGACTCCGCCAGTGAGCCCGCTACACCGTCTCATCAACAGATGCCCTATTCTACCAAAGCAAGACGCGTGGCGTGGCTAGAATGTCACGCGCACGCCCAATAGCGCCGTGCGCGGCGGCTGTAACGCGCTCGGTGTGCGAAACGTCGGCCCGCTGACGACGTGCTCGCTGACTTCCTTGCCGAGATTTGGCACATTGTACACGTCGACAACGGTGACTACTTCGGCGCGCCCTGTTGCGAAGACCTTCTGCACGCGGATATCGAGGGTTCCGGTATAGGTGAACGCCGACCCGCCGTTCGCATAAGAGCGTACGGCGGTCGGTCCTTGTACGAGATCCTGAGCGATGACCAGGCGCGCGAACGGTTGGCCGTCCTGATAGCGGGCAATTGCGCCCAGGCGGATGCGCCAGGGGAACCGGTAGATGCCCGCGATTTTCACGACGTGCGAGCGGTCCTGAAAGAGTTGGCCGCGCACCGCCGTCGCGGCGTTCGGATCGATGAAAAGGTTGCCGAGGACGTCTTGATCGTTCTCTGTCGGCAAAAAGCCAACGGCGGCCGCGGGCCCTCGCGCCCACTCCGCCGAGCAGCATGAAACGGTCGGTTGACGCTCGAACGGTGGCCTCGAGGCCCCAAGATCTCGCGGGATCGCCGACCTGATTCGTCAACAGGTACCGATCGCGTCCATAGCTGTTGGGCGGCCGATTGTAGACGGTTACCTGGGGCCCACCGAAGGGACTTCCCGGCAGGAAGCTCGGATCCGCCACCCGGAACGCGGCGTACTCCGACGAGGCCACGCCCACGTCGAGCAACCCAAGGAGCGGCTGTTCGCGCTTCGTGATGCGCGCCAGTTCCAGCTGCAGCCCCGGGTTCGGACGCGACACGAGGGCGAGAACCAGTTCATCGGTGGTGGGCCGCTGCAGGTGCGGATCGATTTGAGTCAACATGGCGTTGCCGCCTGTGCCTGGTCCGACGCGCGCGATCAGGGCACCGATCGACGTGCCATTCCACACCGAGACATCCGCGACAGGAGCGGCCGCATCCCCAATCGCCAGCACGTTCAGAGGGAGCTGATACGCCGTTCGCCGGTAGCTCGCGAGCAGCGCGAGACCGGCGGTGTCGACGATTTGCCAACGCAGCATTGTGCGCGGCAGCCAGGTCGTCCATTGAATGCCGCGCGCTGCTGCGCCCGCCGCGCCGGTCACAGCGTCAAGCCGAACGCCCGCATCAAAGGCGAGGCGCCGGAATGTCAAATGTTGGTTTCCATGCACCGCCAGCGTCGTAAGGTGTCGAAGGTCGGCCCCGTCGCCCCGGCGCAGCGTCCACATGCGTGCCGGCATCCCGTTGACCAGCTCGGCAATCTGCTGGATGCCTGTTGGCGCGACGCGTATGCGAGCGCCTTCGAGATCGATTCGCCGCGGGAGCCACGCGCGCGCCGAACACCCAGCGTCGCGCGGCGCCGGCACCCTCATCGATCAAATCCGACACCGGATCGCTCGCGAGGCTGTCCACGACACGCGTGGACGTCGTGGGTACAGTTCGCCGGCGCTCGGTGTAGCCGCCGAACACTCGCCACGCCAGCCGCATAACGCTTCGCCGTTCCCAGGTGGACTGCACGTGTACCGCTGTGTCCGTGAATGCGCCCGTTGTCGCCCGCTGTCCCCAGCCTAGCGCTCGGACTTCGTCCGATGGGCTCGCGGTAAGGACGAGGTGCCCGAATCCGGACGCGACCCGATCGTCCGTCGCGCTCGCGCTCGGCGCTGCCACGTGCGACAGTCCCCGCCACGATCCGGCGGCGACCAGGCCGAGTCGATCGGTGACGGGGCCGCTCATCAGGACATCTCCGTCCCGCCAGCCGCGCAAGCGATCGACAACAGGCACCAGACCGGTGGCCTCCGACACTAGGGGTGGCCCTGACAGCGATCCTTCGACTGCGCGGAACCATTTCGTTCCGGGCCGCTGCGGTTCCAGCGTCATCGACAGGGCAGGGGCGTTCTCATCGACTGCCATCGCACCAGTGACAGTCGTGATCCGTTCCCACACCGGCAAAACCGGTAGCAAGAGTGGCGTTCCGCCCGCGCGTGGGTCGGTGATCGCAATGTCGCCGATCCGAAACTGTGTTTGGGACCACGAGTTGAGAAACGCGCCGAATTGCGGCGCAGTGGCGCCGCTGAGGACACCGGACGCGAAGCGGTTGCCGATCGCTTCAGGTTGGATGGTCTCCAGGACAGCGAAGGGACTGTTGCTCGTCGGCAAGTCCCGCACGACATCGGCGGTGAGCGTCGATCCGAGCAACGGCTGTTCCGGGAGAGCCGTTGTTTGTCCGGTGGCCGATGACGATACCGCCATGGTCGCCAACGCGAGGAAGCCCCGCCTTATCCACCCACGCACGCAGTCTTCCCAGGTCATCACCAGGGATGGGCCTGGGATTAGGTGCGATCCCAGTCGGGCACCCAGTTCTTGATCGCCTTCTTGATTTGATCGCTGGAGAGTTGTTCGCGATCCGCGCGCTCGAGCAGCGCCGGCAGCTCGGCATCGGAAGCAAACCGAAGCGCCACGATCTGCCGCGTCGACAGCCGGCCGAGCGCCGCTTGCTGGGGCGGCGGCAGGAGCGTCGCGCACCGTGTCCTCATTTCCAGCTTGATGATGCGGTCCTGCAGCCTGATCGTGTACGAGCGGCTGATCTGCAGCAGCACCAGGTCGGCCGCGGCGAGACAGATCAGACCGACGCCGAACATCACGCTGCCGCCGATCTTCAGCCAGCGCAGCGCGAACGCGACAAGCGACAGGAGCACGAGGAAAAAGCCGATCGCGGTGAGTTTGGGGTTGTGCCTGTGGTTTTCGTAGGTTTGCGTTGCTGCCATTTTGCTGCTCCTCTGTAATTCAAGCGCTACCACGGAGGTCACGGTCAAGAAATACGCTGGCGGAGGTCACCGTTTACAAGACAACTCTCTTCACAGGGCGTTCCCCGTGTCCTCCGTTCGTGGTGGCCATGTCCTCGGTGGTAGAGCTTGTCGTTTTGCTCGCGCGGTTCGCTTGCGGGCCAAGGGTAGCATGCCACGACTCACGGGCCGCGGCGCAACCGCGCGAGCAACTCGACGAGATCGGCCGGCAGCGGCG
>QHWL01000119.1 GCA_003222555.1 Acidobacteriota bacterium
GACTCTCACGCCAGACTCCATCCGTCGACGTAACTCGCGAGGCGCTCCACGGCGTCGAGGTAACTGGGAAAAAGCCGCGTCGCCTCGGCCGATGAGATCTCGCTCACGTTGGCCAGCTTCACGACTTCGGCGACAATGCCGCCCGGTAGGTCGAGCGCCCGCTCGGCGTGTCGAGCGGCCGCGGCCGCATCGTGCGTCGACAGGCCCTGCAGACGCGCCACGCTCTTGAGCAATGCCGCGAAAGGCGCTGCCGATCGGGCGATCAACACGGCGAGCGCGTCACCTCGCCCCTCTGTTTCGAGATAGCCTTCGCGCAAGTGCAGCAAATGGCTTCGGGCCTGCACCTCACAGGCGCGGCGGATGTCCGCCGTATCGACGTTCAACCCGTTGAACGGGCTCTCGCCGGAGACCACCACATAATCGGCGAGAATCGCGCCGAATTCGAGTGGGAACGCGTCGAGCGACCGCTCGAATTCATGCGCGGCGACGAGGAGCGGCGTCGCCAGGCCGAGGTCGTGCCACGACCCGACACGCGCCGCGCACGCCCGGAGATCGTCATGGGCGACGGTGTCGACGACGGCCATCGTCTGAGTCAACGTGCGCTCGTGTGCGTGGGTGCCAGCGTGTGCGCCGCGATCGTGCGCGCCGGCAGCCTCGTCTGTGTGAAGGCCATACGCCACGAGCGACCGCAGACGAGCGCCGAAGATGTCGCGCAGTTCCCGCTTGAGCGTGTAAACCGCGTCCGGGACGTAACGCATGGGATCCATTCTACGTAGGTTTTCAAATTCTGAGCCGTTCAGGTTTGTAGCGGTGGGCCCGATTAGGTCCGCCCGACTGATGTCAACGGATCTGACAGGCGAGCCGCAAGCGGACAGCTTGTACAATAGCGCCGCATGCGACTGCGCGAGCTGAGCCTTGGCTGCTTTGGCGGGGGAACGGGACTCCCAAGCTTGCTCGGGGGCCTCAAGAAAAACCCCTGGCTGCACGCCAACGCCGTCGTCACGATGTTCGACAGCGGAGGGAGCTCGGGACAGTTGCGCGACGAGCTCGGCGTGCTTCCGCCCGGCGACATTCTCAAATGCGCGCTGGCCTTGTCGCGCAACGAGCGCGAAGCGCGCCGCGTGCTGCTCGCACGATTGCCGATGCTCGAACACGCCCGGCTCGGCGGCCATACCGGCGGGAACCTGCTGCTGTCGATGATGCAGCGCTACAGCGGCGACTTTCTCGACGCCATCGACGGCTTGCGCGCGCTCCTCGGGTGTCGGGGCCGCGTGTGGCCGGTCAGCGTGCAGCAGGCCAGCGTCTGCGCGGAGTACGGCGACGGATCCCTCACGCGCGGCGAGGTCGAGGTCGACGCGGGGCAGTCATCGGGCCGATTCGTCCGCCGCATCTGGCTCGAGCCGCCAGTGTCGATTCATCCCGCCGTCGCCAAAGCGATCGGCGAGTTCGATGCGGTGATCATCGGTCCCGGCAGCTTCTACACGAGCCTCATGCCGATTTTTCTCGTGCGCGGCGTTGCCGACGCGCTCGCGACGGTGAACGGCCCCATCATCCTCGTTGCCAACTTGCTCACCGAAGGTCGCGGCATGGCCGGCTTCACGGCCGCCGATGCCGTAACGCGAATCGAAGACGCCATTCAGCGGCGCGTCGACGTCGTCATCACGAACGTGGCGTGGCCGTCGCCGCAGGTGCTGGGCCGTTACGCGCTCGAGCACAAGGAGCCGCTCGCCCCTGGCAGCCTGCCTCCGCACTGCGAGTTGGTCGGTGGCGAGTTCTGGACGGGCGAAATCGCACGCCACGACCGTCTGCGTCTCGCGTATGCGGTGTGGGCGGTCTTGTCGCGCCGGTTGTTGGGCGACGCCTGACGCCTGAAGAACTTTTCTTACTTTGCGCCGGGGCCCCACCCCCGGCGCCTACCGCCGCTCGCTCGTTCGCTCGCGGCGCTGTTTCGACGCGACTTTCCGCTTAGTCGCCGTTTTGGTCTTTGTGTCCTTTGTACCCTTTGTGTCCTTGGCGATTCTTTCGGCTTTCAGCTTCGCGGCGCGCTCGATAATCGCTGCGAGCATTGCGCCGGCCTCGCCGCCTTTGGCCGGACGGTTCGAGACCCAGACGGCCGGCGTGTCCTCGGCGAGGATGTCCTCGAGGTCGCCGTTGCTCTTGACGCTCTTCGGCGCGAACTCCGCAATGTCGAGATCGCCCGACCACTCGTCGCGGTGTTTGATGAGCAGCCAACTCCGATTGTCGTTCGAGCCTGGAGGGCCCGCGCCCCGCGAGCGTCCGCCGCCATACCGGCCGCCGGTGCGGACGAGCACCCACGATCCCTTCAGCTTGTAACCGTTCAGCGTGAACTTGAGATCGCCCTTCTTCAGCGCCGCATCCACATCGTCGACTTCCGGCGTCCATGTGCCGCGGTCCCAAAGCATGACGATCCCTGCGCCGTAGCCTTCGGGGATGACGCCTTCGAAATCTCCGTACTCGCGCGGATGATCTTCGACGTGCATCGCCAGTCGTTTGACTTTGGGATCGAGTGACGGCCCTTTCGGCACGGCCCACGAGAGAAGGACGCCGTTGTGCTCGAGCCGGAAGTCATAGTGCAGATGGCTCGCCAGATGTTTCTGCACGCAGAAGAAGCGCTCGCGCGCCTTGCGTGTCGCCGCGCGACCGGGCGGCTCTGGGGTGTGGCTGAAGTCGCGTTTCCGCCGGTATTCGTCGAGAGCCATAGATGTGCTGCTGCCGCGTCCAACGTACGTGGGGCGGAGTTTCAGGTCCGCTAATGAACTTCTCCCATCAGACGCTTGATGGGCCCTGCCAATGCGAGCATGACGAGGCCGGCGCCGATGCCGAACGCCGCGACCGCCGCGAAAAGGTTGAAGAGCGGCCACGTTTCGTAGAACGACGCGAGACGGCCTCCGATGAAGTTGCCGACCGACGCCCCCAGGAACCAGACTCCCATCATCAGGCTGCCCACGCGCACCGGCGCGAGTTTCGTCATGGCGCTCAGCCCGACCGGGCTCAGCGACAACTCGCCGACTGTGTGCAGCAAGTACGTCACGATCAACCAGTTCGGACTGACCTTCGTGCCGTCCGCCGAAAGACCCGCCGCGACCATCATGGCCGCGAAGCCTGCCCCAACCATTAAGAGACCGAACGAGAATTTCGTCGGACTCGACGGTTCACGTCGGCCAAGCCGAACCCATATCCATGCAAACACCGGGGCCAGCGCGATGATGAAGAGCGAGTTGACCGATTGGTACCAGCTGCTCGGAAAGTCCCAGCCCAGAATCGAGTTGCGTGTGCTGCGGTCCGCGAAGAGATTGAGTGTCGATCCGGCCTGCTCGAACTCGGACCAGAAAAGCGCGGCGGCCAGGAAGAATACCCCGATCGCGAACAGACGCTTCCGTTCCGCCGGTGTCCAGTCGCCTGCGAGGAAGAGCCACGCGAAGAACACCACGGTCGTCAAGAGCAGCAGGTAGCCGGCCGCGTCGGCGATCTGTTTCGCGTCGATGGGAAGTGCGCCGGTATAGATGCCCAGTGCCAGTACCAGCACCAGGCCCGTCGCGACGCCGCCCCAGATCCGGACACGCCGGTTCAGGCGTTGAGCGCTTGCAGGCGATGCCGCAGGAACCGGATACAGGCCCGCCTCGCCGAGGTACCGGCTCCCCAGCACGTACTGCACGACGCCCAGGACCATTCCGACACCAGCCGCCGCAAACCCGGCGTGCCAATTGACCCGCTGCCCGAGATATCCACACACGAGCGGAGAGATAAATGCACCCAGATTAATCCCCATGTAGAAGATCGAGAACCCTGCGTCGCGGCGGTGGTCGTGGGGCCCGTACAGACGGCCGACGATCACGCTGACATTGCCTTTCAGCAATCCCGTGCCGATGACGATGAGCACGAGACCCAGATAGAAGGTCGCGAGCGAGGGATACGCCATGCTGAAATGTCCGCTGGCGATCACGATGCCTCCCCACAACACGGCACGTCGCTGACCGATCAGCCGGTCCGCTATCCAGCCGCCGGGCAAACTGGTCAGATAGACCATCGAGGTGTACAGCCCATACACGGCGCCGGCGGTGCCGACGTCGAAGCCCAGGCCGCCGGCCGCCGGTGCGGCGGTCATGAACAGGATGAGCAGCGCACGCATCCCGTAGTAGCTGAAGCGTTCCCACATCTCCGTGAAGAAGAGCGTGGATAACCCGCGGGGATGGCCGAAGAAGCCGCGATCGTATTCGGAGGGTGCGGCCGCCTGCGAGGCGCGGACGGTGCTCATGCGGGTACTCTAGCAGACCATGTGACAGAATAGTGACGGAGCGCCTTCGGCTGAAGCCGTCGGCATTGGTTCCTCTGGCCGTCCGCTCGGTAAAACATCTGCTCCTAATGCACGCCCTGCTGATTTCCACCTACGAGATGGGACGCCAGCCCTTCGGCCTGGCGTCGCCCGCCGCCTGGCTGCGAGCGGCGGGGTGGGCGGTGACCTGCGTCGACGTGACGAAGGAGCCCCTGCAGGACGAGGTCGTCGCCCGCGTCGATCTCATCGGCTTCCATCTCCCGATGCACACGGCGACGCGGCTGGCCGTCCCCATCATCGACAGGGCGCGGCGTTTCAACCCGTCGGCGCGCGTCTGCGCCTACGGCTTGTATGCGCCGCTGAATGCTAGATGGCTACGCTCGCTCGGCGTCGACGACGTGCTGGATGGCGAGTTCGAGGAACAGCTGACGGCGATCGCGCGCGGACTCGCAGGGCTGAAGCCCTGCGCCACACTCCTGGCGCCCGGCGCCACGGCCGAACCTCGCGCACTGCCGCGGCTGAAATTCCTTGTTCCCGATCGGTCAGGCCTGCCTCCGCTCGATCGATACGCGACGCTTCAAATGGGCGACGGCCGCCGCAAGGTCGTCGGGTACACTGAAGCGAGCCGCGGCTGCCGGCACATGTGCCGCCATTGCCCCGTCGCGCCGGTCTACAACGGACAGTTCAGGGTGGTGCCTGCAGACATCGTGCTCGCCGACATCGCCGGCCAGGTTCGCCAGGGCGCCCAGCACATCACGTTCGGCGATCCCGATTTTTTCAACGGTCCAACTCATGCGGTGCGCATCATCGAGGCGCTCCACAAAGCGCATCCGACGCTCACCTACGACGTCACGATCAAGATTGAGCATTTGCTGGCTCATCGCGAGCTCCTCCGTCGATTGCGCGAGACCGGATGCCTGTTCGTGACGAGCGCCGTCGAATCGGTCGACGATCGCGTGCTGGCGCGGCTCGACAAGGGACACACGCGGCGAGACTTCCTCGAGGCCGTCGGATTGTGCCGTGAAGCCGGCGTGACGATCGCTCCCACGTTTGTCGCGTTTCACCCGTGGCTGACGCTCGAGGGTTATTGCGATCTACTCGACACCCTCGAGGCGCTCGATCTCGTCGACCACGTCGCGCCGATTCAGCTCGCGATTCGCCTGCTCATCCCGGAAGGTTCGCGGCTGTTGGAGCTCGAAGAGGTCCGCAATCTGGTCGGCGCTTTCGATCCAGGCACGCTGACCTACCGATGGACGCACGCCGACCGCCGAGTCGACGGTCTGCACCGCGACGTCGCCGCGCTGGTCGGCACCCGGCTGACCGGCGATCGCCGCGCAATCTTCAGCGAAATCAGCCGCCTGGCACACGAGCGCAACAGCCGTGAGCCCGGAGCGCTGGGGGCCCGGCCCCAGCGCCGTGAAGAAAGCCGTGTCCCGCGCGCTGTGAACGCCAAGCCGGCGCGCGATCGGACGAGGGTGCCGTATCTCAACGAGCCTTGGTACTGTTGAGCGGAGCCCAATCCGGAGCAGGTGGCTCTGGTCTAAATCGGGGGTTCAAGGTTCAAGGTTCATGGTTCATGGTTCGTTCGCACCGATCTTGAACCCTGAACCCTGAACCTTGAACCCTGAACCTTGAACCCTGAACCTTCACCTATTTTCCCCATGCCCCGTCTGCTACTTTTTGCCACCACGACCGGCTATCAGACGCGCGCCTTCGGCGAAGCGGCCGGGCGGCTCGGCGTCGATCTCGTGTTTGCGACCGATCGTTGCGACATGCTCGAAGATCCCTGGCAGGACGAGGCAATCCCGATTCGCTTTCATGATGAAGCGCGCTCGGTGGCGGCCGTCCTCGAGTCGGCCCGCGCGCGGCCCATCGCCGGCGTCCTCGTGGTCGGCGACCGGCCGACGGTGATCGCGGCGCGTGTGGCCGAGGTCCTCGGGCTGCCGGGCCATCCTCCGGCGGCCGCAGCGATTGCGCGGAACAAACAATTGACTCGCGAGCGGCTCCGCGATTCTGGCCTGTTGGTACCGTGGTTTGTCGCCGCGCCTGCCGAGGCCGACCCGACCGCGCTCGCGGCTGCAGCGTCGTTTCCATGTGTCGTCAAACCGCTGGCGCTCTCGGGCAGCCGTGGCGTCATCCGAGCCGACGATCCGTCGACGTTTCTTGCGGCGTTCGATCGGCTTCGCGCGGTGCTGCGCGCACCCGACGTCCGCGCCGAGCGCAACGCCGCCCACGAGACTGTGCTCATCGAGGGGTTCATCGAGGGGCGGGAGTTTGCGCTCGAGGGCCTCTTGCATCACGGGGCGCTGCACGTCCTGGCGCTGCTCGACAAGCCCGACCCGCTCGACGGACCGTATTTCGAGGAGACGATTTACGCGACGCCCTCCTCGGCTCCCGCGCTCGTGCAGCGGGCAATTGTCGACGCTGTCGGGCGTGCCGCCACCGCAATTGGCTTGCGGCACGGGCCCATTCATGCCGAGTGTCGCGTGAACGATCGCGGAGTATTCGTGCTCGAGGTCGCGGCGCGGCCGATTGGCGGCTTGTGCGCCCGTGCGCTCCGTTTTGAGCACGGGGTCGGGAGTCGTTTTCAGAACCTGCCACCGGCGTACGCAGACAGCCTTGAGCCCGAGCGAGCGCGCCCGGGGGTGGCGCACCAGGCGCCGTCAAGCGAAGGTGAAAACGACTCCCGACCCCTCGAAGAGTTGCTGATGCGGCACGTGCTCGGCGAAGCTCCCGACGGCTGGTCTCGTGAGCCGAGCGCGTCGGGCGTAATGATGATTCCTATCCCGCGCCGGGGCATTTTTCGACGCGTCACGGGCTTGGACGAGGCGCGGCGCGTGGTGGGCGTCGATCACGTCCGGATCACCGCCAAACCGGATCAATTGCTGGTGCCGTTGCCCGAGGGCGCGAGCTATCTGGGGTTCATTTTCGCGCGCGGTGAGCGCAGCGCCGATGTCGAGCGCGCACTGCGCGCCTCACACGAACGGTTGCAGTTCACCATCGACCCGGAGTTCCCGGTGCTACAATCACTCCATGGCTAACGGTTGCGGCTCCACTCCTTCGCAGGCACCCGCCGGCAATACCAGCGGGCGCAAAGTCTTCTGTCAGAAGTTTCAGAAGGAGCTGGCGGGGCTCGACGCGCCCCCCTGGCCCGGCGAACTCGGCCAACGCATCTACGACAACATCTCAGCCGAGGCCTGGAAACTTTGGGAAGAGCGCATGAAGATGATTCTCAACGAGTACCGCCTCATGCCGTGGCAGAAAGAAGCCCAGGAACTCGTTGCCAAACATATGGAAGAATTCTTCTTCGGCGAAGGCGCGGCCTTACCGCCCGGGTACGTGCCTCAACAGGCAAAATAGGAGCGAATAATCGAACCCGAACCGCGTCATCGCGCCTGCTGGGTAAAACCGTCGCACGCCGGACATCCTGCCCGACCTCGGCTTCCCGAATAAGAGCCAATCACCTGCGGTAGGTCGAGGAACCTCGTCAACGAGCGCTCAAAGGTCCAGCTCAACCGCGCAGTCATTCGCTACTTGAGGTAAGCCCTTCTGTAGCGAACCGCTGCAAGGTCGCCGGGCCTCTGATAATCGAGCGCAAATAGGGTCCCTTATCATGGCTGTTATCGCACCTACCCCGACCAGACTCTGGCACAGACTTTGATATCGCTGCGGTCGG
>QHWL01000255.1 GCA_003222555.1 Acidobacteriota bacterium
AACGATGAGGGATTATCTCGGTGTCGCTGGCGGCGAACGGAGAGCCGAATAGAGCGCGGCTCGTCTTCTTCTTCACGCGTTCACGCGGGCGGGATGGTTCAAGGACGTTCAGTTCGGAGGCGTCTATGGAGCGAAGAGATGTCGTCAAACGGGCCGCGGGGAATCTCCTCGGTCGTGCGGCGCAGTGGGTGACGGACCGCCGGCGCTTCCTCACCGGCGTGGGCAAATACGGCGTCTTGCTCATGGGTGCCGCGTACATCCCCGGGAGGTCCGCTCTTGAGACGGCTTATGCGCAGGCTGGGACTCAAGACAGCGACGAAATGCTCGTTGAGCAAAAAAAGGGCGCCGTCAGAATCATGGGCGTGGTGCAGCGCCGGCCCGGGCTAACAAGGACGGAAGCGCCGTTCGCCGACTCTCCACATATCGTCCCGGCCTATTACGCCCTCGTATACCGTCAGCTGACCAAGAAAGCTCCCGGCAGAGAACTGGCGTCCGTTCAAAACGTCGTCACCGATTGCGCATTTGGCGGGGACCGCAGCCTGCCGCCGGGGCCTGAGAATTTACATATTGTGCAGCCGCCCGGGCAGATGCCGTGCACGATGTTGAGCAATCGCGATATGGTGAGTGAGGTCTCTTTCGAATCCGTTGTCGTCCAGGGGAGAGAAGGAGGCAGGGGTTGGGCCCCCAACCTTCCGCGTTGGGTCGAACCCGGAACCGAGCTGAATCTGGCGGTGCAACAAGTGCTGGCGCACGGAACCCGGCCCTCTCCAATCGCCGGTGGTCAGAAGGCTATGTACTTCTTGAAGATGTCGCGCTCGGTCGCGGCCGCGGACCGGCTGAAGGCGTGGCAGATGCTGCACGCCAAAGCCGTGGAAGCGGTTCCGGTTTTCGGCGATGGACTGCAGGGGTTTGAGGTGTTGCAGCGTCTTCCCGAGGTCGCCCCGCGACAGGCGAACAAATGCGCAGGGGAGATCGCCCTCCCCGACCTGGTCGCCTGCTTCTGGCGCAAGGACGGCGTGAAGAGCTTTTCGGACTACGCGCGCGCATTCCGTCAAGCGGACAAGCAGAATGCGCTCGACCTCCCCGCCTCTTTTTTCCTGCTCGTCGAGGAGTACGACGCGGCCTTCGGCGGCACCTGATGATATCGGCTTTAGTGCCCACGTGCCAGGTTTAATCACACCGGCTTTCAGCCGGTTAGCTTTCAGCTGGTCCGATCTGATCGGCTGCGTCGAGCAGGCGAGCACGTGGGCATAGCGGGAACCACGATTGTAACTATGAACAAACTACCGCTCACAGGCGGCGCGGCGGCGACTTTCAGTCGCGCGCAGAGTCTACCGCCTTTCAGGCGGTAGTTTGTTCAACCGGACCGTTTTTGCGGGTTTGCCGGACCTTATGAGGCGCGACGTACGCGACGCCGTCGGCGGGACGCCGGCATCACCGATGGTCGCTCGAAACTGAGCATCCAAACTTGTGTTCAGGCTAGCCGCACTACTCGTTTGGGAGGGTTTCAATGAACGGGAGAGTGAAAGCGGCAACATGGGAAAACACCTGTGGCGGGCGAAGCGCGCGCCGTGTGCTTGCGGCGCTGACGCTAACGGTCGCGATGCTGACGCCGATCGTGGCTTGGGCTCAGAGCGGAATTGCAGGCGCCGTGAGCGCCACGTCGGGCGCGGTGCTGCCCGGCGTGACGGTGGAGGCGGCCAGTCCCGCCTTGATGGAAAAAGTCCGGACGGTCGTCACCGTCGGCCTGGGCCAATACAAGATCATCGATCTGCGACCGGGCCTCTATACCGTCAGCTTCACCCTGCCCGGCTTCAGCACGGTGAAACGCGAGGGGGTCGAGTTACCAGCGGCGTTCACGGCGACGGTGAATGCGGAATTGAAGGTGGGCACGGTTGAGGAGACGGTCACGGTTTCAGGGGAGGCCCTCCTCGTCGACGTCCAGCGCACGTCCCAGAGGAACGTGATGTCGAAGGAGATCCTGGACGCTGTCCCAATCCAAAGGATGGTCCAGAGCTACACGGTCTTCATTCCGGGAGTGGTGACATCCGGCAGCGGAATTTCGCGTGGTCTCGGTACCGACTCGGGCGCCCTGGCGATCCATGGCAGTAGCGCGGGGGAAGCTTATGTGGCCATAGACGGGTTCAACACCAGCCGTGGAACCGGCGGCCAAGGTTTCTACTACATCGCCAACACGGCGACCATTCAGGAAGTCGTGGTCTCAACAGGCGCCGCGGGAGCCGAGCAACCGTGGGCCGGCCTCGTCACCAACTCCATTCCCAGGGAAGGGGGCAACACCTTCAGCGGCCAGGTCTACTTTCACTACACCAACGACCACTTCTCACAGAGTAACCTGACGGACACGCTGAAGGCCCAAGGCGTGAGTCCCACCGGTGCGATCCGAGAGAGTTGGGACTTCAATCCGGGCGTCGGCGGCCCGATCAAGACCAACAAACTCTGGTTCTTCGGGTCGTATCGCCATTGGGGGAACGAAGTCGATGCGGGGATCCGCTACAACTTGACGCCGACGGCCTGGGCCTACAGGCCTGACCTCAGCCGGCCGGCTGCTACCTTCAGGCTCAGTGACCGCAGTTACGCCGCTCGTCTGACGTGGCAGGCCACGCAGAAGAACAAGTTCAGCATTTTCTACGATCAGGCGCCACGCAATTGGTATAACCGGAGCGTCAGTCCCATCGTGTCGCCTGAAGCGTCCACATGGAGCCCGTATCGCCCCAATTACTTGACGTCGCTCACGTGGAAGTCGCCCGTGAGCAACCGCATCTTGCTCGAGGCAGGCGGACAGTACATCCACACTGTCCTCTGGCTGTACCACAACGATCACGATCCGAACCTTTTCAACGGGCCAGCCGGCTCAGCGCCGGACCCTGCCGCTATTGGGGCCACGGAGCTCACGACGAGCCTGCAGTTCCGCTCAGCCGTTGGCGCAGCCCCTGCGGCGCCATACGGTATCTTCGCCACGAACTCGACCTTCTGGGTTAGGGCAGCCGTGTCGTACATCACCGGGAGCCATGCATTCAAGGTTGGGGTCGACGACGGCATACGAGACAGCCTGCAGGACCAATACGTCAATGGCGACTACTCGGTGAATTTGCGGAATGGTGCCCCGGTGTCGCTTACGCTCTACGGGTCGAGCAAAAACGATTCGCGCACGAAAGCCGTGCTTGGCATATATGCGCAGGATCAATGGACCCTCCATCGCCTGACGCTCAATCTCGGCGTCCGTTACGACTACCTTAACGCCTATATCCCCGCTCAGGATGTGCCGGCGACTCGATGGTTGCCGGCTCGCCGTTTCGATCCAGTAGACGGGGTGCCGCGGTGGCACGATATTTCCCCGCGGCTGGGCGGATCCTACGACCTGTTTGGCACCGGCAAGACCGCGCTCAAGGCAACATTGAACCGGTACGTGAACGCCGCAAACGGACCCATCGCCAATAGCAACCCCGTGTTGACGTCGGTGACGAGCGCGAACCGGAATTGGACCGACGATGGCCGCAACGGAGGCATCGCGGGCGATTTCCTGCCGCAATGCGACTTCAGCAATCCCCAGCCGAATGGCGAGTGCGGGATCCTCTCGAATCTGAACTTCGGGCGGAACAATCCCCGCGCTACCCGCAATGATCCAGCCATCGTGACCGGCTTCGGCGTCCGCGGCTACAACTGGGAGAGCTCCGCCGCGATCCAGCACGAGCTCCTGCAGGGCCTCTCGGTGAACGTCGGCTATTTTCGACGCTGGTACGGCAACTTCACGGTCTTGCAGAATCAGTCGGTGACGCCAGCCGACTACGATCCCTACTGCATCACGTTTGCGGTGGATGCGCGGCTACCGAACGGCGGCGGCTATCGGCAGTGCGGGTACTATGATGTCTCGCTGGCCAAGGTCGGCCAGTCCACGAACCTCGTGACCAAGGCGTCGAACTTCCAGGGCCAGCGCTCCGACGTTTTCAACGGGGTCGACCTGACCGTCAGCGCCCGGTGGCCCAATGGCGCGCAGCTTACCGGCGGCACGAGCACCGGACGCGAGGAGATCAAAACCTGTCAGGTGGTCGATACGCCGCAGGCGCTTCTGTTCTGCGATAACAAGCCGCCGTTTCAGACGCAGCTGAAGTTCCTGGGGGTATACCCGTTGCCCTGGTGGGGCATTCAGGTCAGCGGTGCGTTCCAAAGCGTGCCCGGGCCCGAAATCTCATCCTTCTCGATCACGGGAAACAACCAAGGCACGAGCTACGTGGCGACGAACAATGAGGTCAAGTCGACGCTCGGCCGCGATCTATCGTCGGGCGCCAACGGGACTGTCACGGTGCCGATGATCCAACCCGGCACGATGTACGGCGACCGGTGGAGTCAACTCGATGTCCGGTTCACCAAGAATTTGCAGATCGGTCGCACTCTCCGCCTCCTGGCAAGCCTGGACATCTTCAATATCCTCAATTCGAGCGCGACCCAGGCGGTGAACGTACGGTACGGTCCGGACTGGCTGAAACCGACGCAAATTCTGAGCGCGCGTCTGTTCAGGCTCTCCGGACAGCTCAACTTCTAAAGGAGATGCCGCGTTCCTGAAGGATGGGGTTCGGGCCCGAGCTCTGCTCCACCTCGATTCGAAGCGAATGCGCCCCGCCGCGGTCTCGCGGCCATGCGAGCAATTTACTCTTTCGTAGGATTTCCCGTTGTGCTCCTGAGAATCATTTTTCTCGTCCTGGCCACCGGCTTTCTGGCGTACTCGAACGGGGCCAACGACAATTTCAAAGGCGTGGCGTCGCTCTTCGGAAGCGGGACAACCTCCTACCGGACCACGCTCTGGTGGGCGACCGCCACGACGTTCGCCGGTTCGATCGGCGCGTGGTTCGTCGCGTCATCGCTGTTGACGACATTTTCCGGAAGAGGCATCGTCGGCGATCAGATCGCTGGATCGCCCTTCTTTCTGGTTGCGGTCGCGCTCGGGGCTGGCTTGACGGTCATCATCGCCACGCTGGCAGGACTCCCTGTTTCC
>QHWL01000083.1 GCA_003222555.1 Acidobacteriota bacterium
CCATGGAAGCGCTTAAGGTAATGGGATAGCTGGTGACTTGGTAAACTGGCGACTGGGTGAATGGAAATCACCCACTCACCAAGTCTCCAATTCGCCAAGTCTTATGAGGCAGCATGGCTGACGAGACGAAACCCGGAGTCCCGAGCGCACCCGGGACTGGCGCCAACCCCGCCGCGACGCCGCAGGCAGCGCCGACCGCGCGGCCCGCCGCGCCCAAGCCACCGGCGGCTCCGATTCCGGACCTCGCGGGGAAGACGACGACCCCGGCCTCGGCTGGGGGCGCGGCGGCGAAGGCCGCCAGGCCTGCGGCGGCAGCGGCGGGCCGCGACCCCGACGACACGTCGCCACTTCTCACCCGCCGCGCGTGGATTGGCCTGTCCTGGGGTGCGTTTTCCGCGGCTTCGGCCGCGGCGCTGGCGGCAACCGGCCGCTTCATGTTCCCCAACGTGTTGAACGAGCCGCCCCAGCAGTTCAAGGCCGGCTTCCCGAACGAGTACGGCATGGGGGTCGACGAGCGCTGGAAAGAGAAGTTCGGTATCTGGATCGTACGGACGCCCGACGACCTCGAGCAGCATGCGAGCGGCTTCTACGCGCTCATCACCGTCTGCACGCATCTTGGCTGTACTCCGAATTACCTCCCGGCGGAAAACAAGTTCAAGTGTCCGTGCCACGGCAGCGGCTATCGTTTGAGCGGCATCAACTTCGAAGGGCCGACGCCGCGTCCGCTCGAGCGGGCGCGCGTCGTGCTGGCCGACGACGGTCAAATCCTGGTCGACAAGAGCCGCCACTTCCAGTGGGAACTGGGGCAGTGGAAGGATCCGGAGTCGTTTCTGAAGGCGTAATGAAAATGATGAGGCACTAAGGACGCAATGGAAACAAAGGACACAAAGAAAAAATCCGACAAAAAATCCTGCACGGTTCGACCTTCGTGTCCTTCGTGTCCTTTGTGGTGATTCAGTGGTGATGAGCGAATAACCCTCCAATGGCAGAGACCAAGACCGTTGCACCGAAGCAAAGCGGGCTCGAGCGCTTCTGGAACTGGCTGACCGAGACACAGGCGTGGACGTCGATCTTCCGGCACGGGCGGCCGACCACCGATCGCAACCGCGTGCTCGTGATGCTGTCGAATGTCTTCCTGCATCTGCACCCGGTGCGGATTCGCAAGTCGGGCGTGAAACTGCGCTACACGTGGTGTATGGGCGGCATGAGCTTTTTTCTGTTTCTTTCGCTGACGCTCACCGGACTGCTTTTGATGTTCTACTACCGGCCAACCCTCGAATATGCGTATACGGACATCGTCGGGCTGCGGGAACACGTGCCGCTCGGCATCATGCGCGAGATGCACCGGTGGGGCGCCCATGCGATGGTCATCACGGTGTGGCTGCACATGTTCCGCGTCTTCATGACCGGCTCGTACAAGCCGCCGCGCGAGTTCAACTGGTCGGTCGGCGTGGTGATGCTCGTGCTCACGCTGCTGCTTTCGTTCACCGGATACCTGCTGCCGTGGGACCAGCTGGCCATCTGGGCGATTACCGTCGGCTCGAACATGGCGCGTGCGACGCCCTTCCTGGGGCACGAAGGGCCCGGCGCCTCGCTGCTGCGGCTCGGCGATGTGCCGCTCATCCACGCGCAGGATGATGCGCGGTTCGCGCTGCTCGGCGGCACGTTTGTGGGCGAAGCCGCGCTGCTGCGGTTCTACGTGCTGCACTGCGTCGGCCTGCCGCTCGGGATTGCGGTGCTGATGGCGGTGCATTTCTGGCGGGTCCGCAAGGACGGCGGCATCTCGGGACCGCTGTAGAAAATTTACAATTCACAATTTACAAGTTACAAAGAGACCTAAGACCTTTCTCCTTGCGCTTTGTAAATTGTGAATTGTAAATTGTAAATTGCAGTTCCGGAGGAAACGTGGCGTTCATCAAAATCCTTTTCAACGCGGTCGCCGATCCGCGGCTGTTCTTCCTCCTTGCGGTGGCCGGGCTCGCGCTCGTCGTCTGGAAGCGCGAACACGTCGCGTCGAACACGATCGGCTACGGCGGGCTCGGGATACTCGGAGCGTTCTTCGTCTTCGGCACGTTCGATCCGTATTTTCGCCTCATCGTGACCAAGCCCGACAACGTCCCGATCGTCGGGTTGATCTTCATGCTCGTGTTCTTCGTCTGGTTTTCGATTCGCGAGGGCGTGCTGAACGACCGGCGCATCGCCGCGGGACAGGGACCGATCGAGAAGGCGGAGGCAGATCGGGTCTGGGTATGGCCGGATCTCGTATACACCGAGCTCATTTCACTGATTCTCTGCTCGGTCATCTTGATTGTCTGGTCAATCTTCCTGAAAGCGCCGCTCGAGCAGCCAGCCAATCCGGCGAACACGCCGAACCCGTCGAAGGCCCCCTGGTACTTTCTCGGCCTGCAGGAGATGCTCGTCTACTTCGATCCGTGGCTGGCGGGTGTCGTGCTGCCGAGCCTCATCATCGTCGGGTTGATCTGTATTCCGTATATCGACAAGAACCCCAAGGGTAACGGGTATTACACGTTCACCGAGCGCCGAGCCGAGATTACGATTTTCCTGTTCGGGTTCGCTGTCCTGTGGTCGTCGCTCATTGTGCTCGGAACGTTCCTGCGTGGACCGAACTGGAACTTCTTCGGCCCGTTCGAGTTCTGGGACATCCACAAGCTGGCGGCCCTGAACAACGTGAACCTCTCCGAATATGTCTGGGTCCGGACCCTGCGCACTGGCCTGCCGTCCAACTGGTTCATCCGCGAGATCTTTGGAATCATCCTCGTACTGTTCTATATCCTTGCGCTCCCGGTGATTCTGGCGAAGGCGTGGTTCAAGGGCTATTACGAGAAGATGGGCGGCCCGCGCTACTACGTCGGTGCGTTTCTGTTTCTGATGATGATGGCGCTGCCCATCAAGATGCTCGCGCGGTGGCTGTTCAACCTGAAGTACATCGTCTCGATTGGGGAATACTTCTTCAATATTTGAATATGGCTGAAAAGAAGGGTGTCGGGCACGCGTACAACGTCGACTTCCTCAACGTCGTCTTTGCGGCGTCCAGCTTGTTCCTGTTCCTGTCGGTCGTCTGGATGGTCTGGGACGACTACGACCGGGACTGGAAGAACACGCAGCGGCGTTTCGAGCAGCTCGAGGTGCAGGTCACCCAGGCGCAGCTCCAGCAGGCCGGCCGCGCGGTCGATCGCAACAAGCTGCAGCAGCTCGAAGCGCAACTGCAGACGGCGCAGAAGAACGTGTCTGCCAACCAGAAGAAAGTCGACGAGCTGCTGGCCAAACAGGCGGAAGTGGAGAACCGCCTGTACCGTGCGACGCAGGATTATCAAGCCGCAAAGGCCATCTACGACCAGGATCGGTACGACTTCGAGGCCTCGCGCGTGGCCGGGTCGTCGAGCGCCGCGAAAAAAGGTCCGGCGGTCGAAGAGGAATTGCGTCGGCTGACCGATCTGAACCTGGCCAGGGAAAAAGCCGAAGCAGACAAGGCCGACATTCAGAAGCAGCTCGGGCAGTACACCGGGCAGGTCGCGGCAATCAGCACGCAGATTGACGAAATGACGACCGAGCAGACCCGGCTGAAGAAACAGCTCGACGTCATCGCGCCGAGCGCGATCAAGGACTACTTCCGGAACGCGCCGTTGCTCGACTTCATGGCGCCGACCATCAAAATTCAGCAGATCATTCTGCCCAACGTCGTCGACGACGTGAACTTCATCCGCGTGCCGAAGATCGACCGCTGTCAGACGTGCCACCTCGCGATCGACAAGAAAGGCTACGAAAAGTACCCGCAGCCGTACACCACGCATCCGGACCTGGCGACCTATCTCGGCGGCAGCTCACCGCACCCGATCGACAGGATCGGCTGCACGGTTTGCCACGAGGGCATGGGGCAGTCGGTGAGCTTCCGTGACGCCGCCCACATGCCGGCCGGCGAGAAGCAAAAAGAGGAGTGGGAGAAGAACTACAAATGGGAAGAGCCGCACTTGTGGGATTATCCGATGCTTCCGGTGAAAATGACGGAAGCTTCGTGCGCGAAGTGCCACAAGCAGGAAATCTACGTGCCGAAGGCCAACACGCTGAACCCGGCGTACGCGACCTTCGAGCGCGCCGGCTGCTACGCGTGTCACAAGACGCGGGGCTTCGAGAACGTAAAGAAGCCCGGGCCGATCCTGACAAAGATCGACTCCAAGCTGTCACCTGAGTGGGTGAAGACGTGGATCAGGAACCCCCGAGCGGTGAAGCCGACGACGTGGATGCCGCGGTTCTTTTACAACTCGAACAACAGCTTGCCGGAGGACGCGGTCAGAAACGAGGTCGAGATCAGCGCCATCGCCGCGTATCTGTTCGCGAACGCCGAGAAGCACGAGTTCGCCGTCAAGGATCCGCGGCGCGGCGACGCGAAAGCCGGTGAGCAGATCGTCAAGTCGATCGGGTGTCAGGGCTGCCATGTGGTGGGTGAGGGCGCGCGCGCCGAGGTGGGACCGCGGCGCACGTTCGGTCAGCCGCTCGAGAACATCGGCAACAAGACCACGTACGAGTGGATCTACAACTGGGTCCGGGATCCGAAGCACTACAGCCCCGCGACCTACATGCCGAACCTGCGGCTCACCGACCAGCAGGTGGCCGACGTGGCCACGTACCTGTCCGGTCTGAAGGGGTCGAGCGGCGACGCGCCGAAGGCGACGCCCGATCAGATGGCGGTCGATCGAGTCATTCTCGAGTACTACAAGGCCGTGATGCCCTTCGAGGATGCCAAAGCCGAAATCGCGAAGCTCGATCCCCAGCAGAAGCAGATTGCGCTCGGCCAGCGCGCCATCACCCGCTACGGGTGCTTCAGCTGTCACGAGATCAAAGGGTTCGAGAAGGCGCAGTCGATCGGCACGGATCTGTCCGAAGAGGGCAGCAAGCTCGTGACGCGCCTCGACTTCGCGTTCATCACCGACATCCCGCACACCTCGAAGCTCGCCTGGTTCCGCACCAAGCTCCACGATCCGCGCATCTTCGACAAAGGCCGCGTGCTGCTGCCCGACGAAAAGCTGAGGATGCCGAACTACGACTTCAACGATGTGGAAGTCGACCGGCTGGTCACGGCGCTCATGAGCTTCCAGCGCGAGACACAGCCGCCGGCGGCCATGCCGGCGCGTTCGGCGCGCGGCGATTTCCTGGTCGCGGGGCGGACGATAGTGCGTCGCCGCAACTGCGTCGGCTGCCACATTATCGAAGGTGACGGCGGCGATTTCGTGACACTGCTGAGCGATTCATCGCTGGGGCCGCCGATGCTGACGCCGGAAGGCGCGCGCGTGCAGCCCGACTGGCTCTATGCGTTTCTGCGCGGGCCGATCACGCTTCGCCCGTGGATCAGCGTGCGAATGCCGACCTTCGGCCTCGACGATCCGAACTTGAACGGCGTCATCCGGTACTTCGGCGCCATCTCTAATACCGTCGGACCGTTCCAGACACACGAGGTGATCAAGACGGCGGCGGGCGACGGTGCCGGCAAACAGATGTTCGAGCAGTTTCAGTGCCAGAAGTGCCACGTGCTCGGCACCGTCCCCAAGGACCAGGCGCCGACAACGCTGGCCCCCGATCTGCGCATGTCGTCCGAACGGCTGCAACCCGACTGGATTCTGGACTGGCTGAAGAGCCCGTTGACGATTCTGCCGGGCACGCGAATGCCGGTGTTCTGGGGCGACTATCCAAAGTCGCCCTACCCGCAGCTTGGCGGCAACGCGGACGCCCAGATTCGCGCGATCCGCGACTACCTCCTGACGCTCAAAGGTGGTCCCACGCCGAGGAAGACTGGCGGCGGCACCGTCGTGGCGACGAACGACTAGGGGTCGGGTAGCTCGCGTGGGCTGGTAGGGCGGGTGAGGCTGGTAGGTCGGGTGGACGACGCTCACTCCATCGGCCACCCACTTGACCCACCTGGCCACCCGGCCCACCTGACTTACCAGGCCCGCCTGACCAACTCAGCCCCGCCCACTATAATCATCGACCACGAATGTCCACGAAGCCACCGGGCGGGACGCGCGATTTTCTTCCAGAGGAAATACGCCGGCGGGAATATGTCGTTCGTATCGTACGGGATGTGTACGAGCAATATGGCTTCGAGCCTCTCGAAACCCCCGCGTTCGAGAACATCGAGACGTTGCTTGGGAAGTATGGTGACGAGGGCAACAAGCTCATCTTCAAGATTCTGAAGCGCGGCGAGCACGAGGCCAGCGGGGAAGCGGATCTCGCGCTCCGGTACGATCTGACGGTGCCGCTCGCCCGCGTCGTGGCGCAGTATCAAAACGAGCTGCCGAAGTTCTTCAAGCGCTATCAGATTCAGCCGGTCTGGCGCGCCGATCGTCCCGCGCGCGGGCGATTTCGTGAGTTCTATCAGTGCGACATCGACGCGATCGGTTCGACGTCCCTGGTCGTCGAGGTCGATCTGCTCGCGGCCGTCAGCGAGGTTCTTGGCAGGCTCGGCTTTGACGACTTTGTGGTTCGTTTGAATCACCGGCGGTTGTTGACCGCGCTGCTCGATTTGAACGGCGTCCCCGAGTCCCAGCACGGCGCCGCGTTGATCTCGATCGACAAACTCGGGAAGGTCCAGGCGGACGTCGTGATCGCCGAGCTCGCTGCGCGGGGAATGAGCCGCGCCGCGGCGGCCGGATTGTTGGAAGCGTTCACGGGTCACGCCGACACGGTGGGCCGGCTTCAGTCGTTGCTCGGGGAGCACGAACAGGGTGCCTCAGCGCTCACCGACCTCGGCGCGATCGTCCAATTTGCCGAGGGCACGCCGGCCGCCGGCAGGATTCGCGTCGATCCGAGCCTGGCGCGAGGCCTGTCATACTACACGGGCACGATCATGGAAATCGCGGTCCCGGACCTCGCGGGCAGCCTCGGCGGCGGCGGGCGCTACGACAATCTGATTGGCATGTTTCTCGGCCGCGATGTGCCCGCATGCGGCTTCTCGCTCGGCCTCGAACGGATTATCGTCGTGATGACCGAGCGAAGCATGTTTCCGGCGACAGTTGCGAGCGGCGGCGTCGACGTCATGGTGACGATCTGGAGCGACGAGGCCCGCGGTGACGCGCTGAGGCTGGCTGCGGAGCTTCGGCGCGGTGGACTGCGTGTCGATGTGTATCCGGAATCGGACAAGCTCGGCAAGCAGGTCAAGTACGCGGCGAGCCGCAACGTCTCCTTCGTCGCAATTCTCGGAGACGACGAGCGGGCACGCGGCGAGGTGGCGGTGAAAGATCTGCGCACCGGCGATCAGCAGAGCGTTGCGCGTGGCGAAGCGCCACAATTCATCGCGCGTCGTTTGAACCCTGAACCCTGAACCCCCTGCATGTCCGAGCAACTACGCGACCTCATTCGAACACACACCTGCGGAGCGCTGCGCGCCGAACACGTCGGCGCGGACGTCGTGCTGCTCGGCTGGGTCCATCGAGTCCGCGATCTCGGCGGGGTCACGTTCATCGATCTGCGCGACCGCGCGGGCGTCTCGCAGCTCGTGATTCGCGACAACGACGCCCTGATGGCGGTGGCCAAGCGCCTCCGGTCCGAATACGTCGTCGGCGTTCGCGGCGTGGTGCAGCGCCGGTCCGACGAGACCATCAACTCGAAGCTCGCGACCGGCGAGGTCGAGGTGTTCGCACGGGAAATCCGCGTGCTCAACGAAGCGAAGACCCCACCCTTTCAGATCGCGGACGACGCGGCCGTCTCCGAGGACGTGCGCCTGCGGTACCGCTACCTCGACCTCCGGCGGCCGCGGTTGCAGCAGAACATCGGCCTCCGGCACCGCGTGACGATTGCTATCCGCCGTTACTTCGACGAAAACGGGTTCTGGGAAGTCGAGACGCCGGTGCTCACGAAATCGACGCCGGAAGGTGCACGTGATTACCTCGTTCCGAGCCGCGTGCATCCGGGCGAGTTCTACGCCCTGCCGCAATCGCCGCAGATCTTCAAACAGATCCTGATGATTGCCGGCACCGACCGCTACTTCCAGATCGTCCGCTGCTTCCGCGACGAAGATCTGCGCGCCGATCGACAGCCGGAGTTCACCCAGGTGGACGTCGAAGTGTCATTCGCGCGGCCCGACACCATTTACGGCTTCATCGAGCCGCTGATGCGGCGGATCTTCAAGGAAATCGGGCGCGAGATCGCCGCCCCGTTTCGGCGGATGCCGTACGCCGAAGCGATGGCGAAATACGGATCGGACAAGCCGGATCTGCGCTGCGGCCTCGAGATCGCCGAGCTCTCGGAGATCTTTCGCGAGTCCGAGTTTCGGGTGTTCAAGCGAATCGTCGCCGATGGGGGAGTGGTGCGCGGCTTCGCGGTGCCCGGCGGCAACCGCTACACGCGCAGTCAACTGGATGTGCTGGTCGATCAGGCCATGCAGATGGGGTTCAGCGGCCTGATCTGGGTGCGCCCTGGTGAGCCGCCTCTCTGTTCCACGAAGGCGCTCGGCGAACCCGCGCTGCGTGCCGCGCTCGACAAGGTGAAGGCCTCGGCGAACGACTTGCTCCTCATGGCCGCAGGACCTGCCGAGCAGACGTCGAAGCTGCTGGGACAGCTGCGCCTGGCGATCGCGAAGAGAGACAACCTGCTCGTCGCGGAGGCCTTCGAGTTCGTCTGGGTGACCGACTTCCCGCTCCTCGAATACCATGACGACGATGGGCGATGGTACTCGATGCACCACCCGTTCACCTCGCCCGCCGACGAGGATATCGACAAGCTCGAGACCGACCCCGGCGCCGTGCGCGCCGTGGCCTACGACCTCGTATTGAACGGGACCGAGATCGGCGGTGGCAGCATGAGAATTCACGATTCGGCGTTGCAGGCCCGCATCTTCAAGCGGCTCGCCATCAGCGACGAGGACGCGAAGGCTCGCTTCGGATTTTTTCTCGAGGCGCTCGAGTACGGGACGCCACCGCACGGCGGCATTGCTCTGGGTCTCGATCGGATCGTTGCACTGCTGGCCGGCGAGTCGTCAATCCGGGAGGTGATCGCCTTTCCCAAGACGGCCAACGCCATCGATCTGATGGCGGGTGCGCCCTCCTCGGTGGACGATGCCCAGTTGCGCGAGCTGCATTTGAAAATCAGGAGCTAGCGCGGGGTCGGCGGTCGCCCTGGGCCGCCCGGCCGCGCGGCCGCGTTGCCGCCCGGCCGCGTTTGACCCAGGGGCGCGACTTCGGTATAATGGTTGAGCTAAGTCGTTGTATTACAATAAGATAGAAGGAGTCGTCGGCGCAGAACTGCCTCAATGAAGCGCATCACCGTCCCCGGAGAGGGGATTGAAACGCTGTTTGGCTCCTACGACGAGAACCTCAAACATCTCGAATCGCTCTTCAACGTCCGCATCCGGACGCATGGCCACGAGCTGCTCGTGGAGGGCGACTCTCCCGACCTCGACAAAGTCGATCGCGTCGTCGGTCAGCTGTCTTCGCTGATGCGCGACGGATACAAGCTCTCGAATGCCGACGTCAAGACCGCCTCGGATCTGGTGGCGCAGAACGGCTCCGTCGACCTGCGCGATCATTTCCTGAAGGGGAGCCTCACGCCCGGCGGCAAGCGGCGCGTTGCGCCGAAAACGGTGAATCAGCGGAAGTATCTCGACGCGATCGATCAGAATGACATCGTGTTCGGCATCGGTCCCGCGGGCACGGGCAAGACCTATCTGGCGATGGCGCAGGCGGTCGCGTTTCTCGTGGCGAAGAAAGTGAGCCGCATCATCCTCGCGCGGCCGGCGGTCGAAGCGGGCGAGAAGCTCGGGTTTCTGCCCGGCGATCTGCAGGAGAAGGTGAATCCGTACCTGCGCCCGCTCTACGATGCGCTGTACGACATGCTCGACGTGGACCGCGTGGCGCGCTACCTGGAACGCGGGACGATCGAGATTGCGCCGATCGCCTTCATGCGGGGCCGCACGCTCAACGACTCGTTCGTCATCCTCGACGAAGCGCAGAACACGACGTCCGAGCAGATGAAGATGTTCCTCACGCGCCTGGGGTTCGGCGCCAAGGCGGTCATTACAGGCGACGTCACGCAGATCGATCTGCCTTTGGGGCGCACCTCTGGTCTTGTCGAGGCGATGAAAGTCGTCGGCCACATCGAAGGCATCTCGTTCATCTATTTCGACGACCGCGACGTGGTCCGCCACAAGCTGGTCCAGCACATCGTCAAAGCATACGAAGCGTTCTCGAACGGCAACGGTGCCGGCCGTCCTTCGACGAGCTCACAGAGTGAGCCTGTCGAACCACGCCGGTCGTAACCGCAATGGCTCCTGGTGAGCAGCGTCGCGAGCGTCGCCTGTCGGGTGTGGGGCTCGGTTCGAGCCCGACGCCCCCGGCGCGGGTGCCGCAGGTGTGCGTGCTCGTGGCCGACGAGCGGGGGCGCCGTCTGTCGGCCCTCGGTCTGACGCGGTGGTTGGCTCAGGTGGCACCGGCCCGCACGCGCGGTACGGTCAGCATCGCGCTCGTGAGCGACGCGCGCAGCCGGGCGCTCAATAAGCGATACCGCCATACCGATCGTCCCACCGACGTGTTGAGTTTTCCCGCCTTCTCTCGCCAGCAACGCCCGCGAGGTTCGGCGAGGCTCGGCGTAGCGCCGAAGGCGCGAAGGCGGCCGGCGGAGGAGTTTTCTTCGGGGTCGCGGCGTCGAGATCCGAGTCCGCTTCTGGGGGACATCGTGATCGCGCGAGGTGTGGCCTCCCGCCAGGCTCGAGAGGCGGGGCACTCGGAGCTGACTGAACTCCGTCTCCTCGCGTTGCACGGGCTCTTGCACTTGCTGGGGTACGACCACGACCGGGACAATGGGCGCATGCGTCGCGTGGAGCGCCGGCTCCGGCTCAAGGGGGGCTTGCGCGAGGGACTCATCGAGCGCGTCGACAAGTAATGATTCCGCTCATCATTTTCCTGCTGGCTTGCGCCGCCGTGTACCTCGGCGCGATCGAGGCTGCCTTCAGCGCGTTGATGCGTCTGTCGCTGCGGCTGATCGCCGAGCGCAGCGACCGTCCCGGGGCGCTGGGCGCCTATCTCGACGATCCGCTTCTGCTGTTTGTCCCCGTCCGGCTGCTGCTCGGCCTGATCACCGCGATGTCGACGGCGCTCCTGGCGCGCGCGATCGGCGTCGATGGTACACACACGCTCCTGTTTGTCATCCTGAGCGTTGCGGCGTTCGTCGTGTTCGGCGAGCTTCTGCTGCCGCTTCTCATCGTCGGACGCGATCCTGAGCGCGTGCTCGAAGTGTTGCTCCCGAGTTTCGCGCCGGTCGCCAGGGCGCTCGGGCCCATGACGCGCTGGATCGCGCGCGCCGTCGCCAGCACGAAGCGCGAGCGGCCTGGCGCGGCACCCACGCCCGACGAAGTGGCCGAGGAAGCCAGCGAAACCAAGAAGGCGTACATCGACACGGCCGAGCAGGAAGGGCTCATCGAAGGTGAGGAGCGCCGCCTGCTGCAGAGCATCGTCGATTTCGGCGACACGCTGGTGCGCGAGGTCATGACGCCGCGGCCCGACATCGTGGCGATTCGCGACGATTCGACGATCGGCGATCTGCGCGCGCTTTTCCGCGAGCAGGAATACTCGAGGTTCCCGGTGTACAAAGGGAGCCTCGACAACATCGCCGGGATCGTCTTCATCAAAGACCTCGTCGCCCTCGATGCCTCCGACGACAGCCGTCCGCTCGCAGCGCTGATTCGGAGCGCCGTCGTCGTTCCCGAGACCAAGCGCGTCCCCGAGCTGTTGAAGCAGTTTCAGCGGCAGCAGACGCAATGTGCGATCGTCGTCGACGAGTACGGGGGAACCGCCGGTCTCGTGACGATCGAAGATTTGCTCGAGGAGATCGTCGGTGAGATTCGCGACGAGTACGACGTTGAATCGGAGCCGATCGTGGACGAGGGCAACGGGCGGTTCGTGTTCAGCGGCAAGGTGGACGTCGACGAGATCGCGCAGCGGCTCGACGTCCATATCGAGCGCGAAGGGTTCGAGACCGTCGGCGGCTACCTGCTGTCGCATATCGGCCGTGTCCCGGCCGTCGGGGAGCACTTCGACATCGACGGCCTCAATGTCGAAGTGCTGGACGCCGACCGCCGGCGCATCTACAAGGTCCGCATTGGCCGAAACGAGGTGGCCGTCGGCGACACGACTGGCGCATGAGCCTGTGAAATCCGGCTTCGTGTCCTTCATCGGTCGCCCGAATGCCGGGAAATCGTCGCTGCTGAACCGCATGGTCGGCACCAAGCTCGCCATCGTCTCCGACAAGCCGCAGACGACGAGGACGAGAATCCTCGGCGTGCGAAACTATCCGGACGCGCAGGTAGTGTTTCTGGACACCCCCGGTATCCACCGGCCGCTGCACCGCATGAACGTCCGCATGGTAGACACGGCGGTCGACACCATCGGCGAGGTCGATGTGCTCGGTCTCGTCGTCGACGTTGCCGAACCGCCGGGGAAGGGCGATCGCTTCGTCCTCGACCTCGTCAAGAAGGCGAAGTCGCCAGTATTCCTGATCTTGAACAAGATCGATCTGATCAAGAAATCGAAGCTCCTGCCGATCATGGATCGCTACTGGCAGGAGCGGAGCTTCGCCGAAATCGTCCCGGTTTCGGCGGCGACGGGAGACAACGTCGACCGGCTCGAGCGGGTGCTCGTCGATCAGCTGCCTCAAGGTGAGGCGTTCTATCCCGAAGACTATCTGACCGACCAGCCGGAGCGGTTCTTTGCGGCCGAGATCGTCCGCGAGAAGCTTTTGCAGTTCACGCACGCCGAGATTCCTTTCTCGAGCGCCGTGATTATGGAGCGCTTCGAAGAGCCGGAGGGAGCGCAGGGCCGGAAAGGTCTTTTTCGGCTGTATTGCACGATCGTGGTCGATCGCGAATCGCACAAGCCGATCGTGGTCGGCAAGGGCGGTGACATGATCAAACGCATCGGCACGGCGGCGCGCGAGGAGCTCGAGCAGTTCTTCGGGACTCGCGTGTATCTCGATCTCCACGTGCGGGTCGAGGCGGAATGGCGCGAAGATGAACGTGTGCTGAACGACATCGGTCTGGGGCCGCGGAAGTAGGGCGGGTCTTATCAGAGCCGGCGAAACAGGGTTCAAGGTTCATTGGTTCCTCCTCTGAACCCTGAACCAGGAACCATGAACGTGACATATAGTACAGTTAACGCCCGCCTTGAATGCCGCTCTACACCACCGACGCGTTGATCCTACGGACCTACAGGCTCGGTGAGTCGGATCGCATCGTCGTGTTCCTGACGCGCGATCGCGGCAAGAAGCGCGGTGTGGCGAAAAACGCGCGGCAGAGCCGCCGGCGGTTCGGCGGTGCGCTCGAGCCGCTCACCTGCGGGCGTGTGGGCTACGTCGAGCGCGAACGGCGCGACCTGGTGAGCCTCAGTTACGTCGAGGCGACGCGGTCTCCGCTGGCGGCAGCCGATGGAGAGGCGCTTGGATACGCCGAGTACTTCGCCGAGCTCATCGACGAGTGGGCGCAGGAGGCCGACCCGAACGAAACCCTCTTCCGCCTCGGCGCGTCGATGGTCGAGGCGATGGCGGCGGGTGTGCCGATCGCGCCGCTGGCACGCTATTTCGAGTTCTGGTTGCTGCGGCTGCAGGGCGTCTACGAGCCCGATGCCGGCCTCTCAGACGGCGCGAGGGCGTTTCTCGCGGCCGCCCGCATGTGCAGCCCGTTCGCGCTCGGGGAGGTCTTCGTGTCTCTGGAGGTGCTGCAGGAGCTCGAAGCCGCGCACGGGTCGCTCATCGCGATGCATTTGGAGAAGGATCTCAAGTCGGCGCGAGTGTTAAGGGAAATGCGCAGGTAGTCGGCGCAGGACCCTGGAGAATGTGAACAAGTCATGTTCAACGCGAAGACCGCGGAAGCCGCAGAGAAGTACTCAAGGATTTCTCGGCGTGCTCTGCGAGCTCCCGCCTCCGCTCGGCGTGGTTCTCCCCGAGCTTCGGCGCGGCTCGCCGACCAGCCTCCGCCAAGGCTACGGCAGGCCACCCCAACGCGGCTGCCGCGTTGGGGACCCCGGCGGTCCGCCGAAGCTTCAGAGAAGGCGGAAGCGCCTGCGGCGCGAAGGCGGCGGCGTTCAAACGTCGCATGTGTGCACAGACTTCATAGTTCTGCTCACGGGAGTGGCAGCCGCAGCGCAGGACCGTCGTCTTGCCCACGCTTATGACCTTTCAAAGCCTGATCCTGAAGCTGTCCGAATTCTGGGTGTCGCGTGGCTGCGTGTTGCAGCAGCCACTCGACGTCGAGGTCGGCGCCGGCACGATGCACCCGGAGACCTTCCTGCGCGTGCTCGGGCCGAGCCATTGGAGCGTCGCGTACGTGCAGCCTGCGCGCCGGCCCGCCGACGGCCGGTTCGGCGAAAACCCGCAGCGTCTGTTCAAGCACCACCAGTTTCAGGTCATCCTCAAGCCTGCGCCGGACGAAGTGCAGCAAATGTATCTGGAGAGCCTCGAAGCCTGTGGCATCAATCCGCGCCAGCACGATGTCCGCTTCGAGGAGGACAACTGGGAATCGCCGACGCTCGGTGCGTGGGGCATCGGCTGGCAAGTGATGTTCGACGGCATGGAGATTTCGCAGTTCACCTACTTCCAGCAGGCCGGCGGCATCGAGCTCGCCCCGATCTCGGCCGAGCTCACCTACGGGCTCGAGCGGATCGCCATGGCGCTGCAGCGCGTGGACAGTGTGTACGAGATCGATTGGGCGCCCGGCGTGAAATACCGCGACGTCCGCCTGCGCGACGAGATCGAGCAGTCGCGCTATGTGTTCAACCGGGGGGTGGACTTGCCCGCGGGCGAGTTCGGGACGTTTCACCGCGACCTGTTCGATCGGTATTACCACTTCACCGAGGCACTGCTGAAGTCCGGGCTCATCTGGCCCGCGCTCGAGCACTGCCTGAAGTGCTCGCATGTCTTCAACATCCTCGACGCCAGCAACAGCATCGGCGTCACCGAGCGCACCGCCTACATCCTCCGCGTGCGGCAGCTCGCCGTGGGCATCGCGAAAGCGTACGTGGAAGGGCCCGAGCTCGCCGCTCTTGCGGTTGCCGAGGGCGTGTAGGTGGATCGCGAGCTGCTGCTCGAGCTCGGATGCGAGGAGCTGCCGGCCAGTTGGCTGCCCTCGCTCACCAATCAAATCGGTGAAGTCATGGCGGGCCAGCTGCTCGAACATCGGCTGGCACCCGCAGCGCCCGCCGAAACGTTCAGCACTCCGCGGCGGCTCACCGTACGCCTCGCGCGCGTGCCCGAGCGCCAGACCGACTTCGAGGAACTGGTCAACGGTCCGCCCGTGTCCGCAGGCTTCAGACCGGATGGCACGCCGACACCCGCCGCGACCGGGTTCGCGGCGAAACAAGGCGTCGACGTGACGGCGCTCGAGCGGATCGAGACACCGAAGGGCGTGTACCTCGCATATCGCAAGCGGCTGCGCGGGAAGGCGGCCGTCGACGTGTTGCCGGCGGTGCTCGGCGGCACTCTTCGCGCGCTCACGTTTCCCAAGCTGATGCACTGGGACGCGACCCTCGAGGACGGGCGCGGCGAGCTGCTGTTCGGCCGTCCGATTCGCTGGATCCTGTTCGTTTACGGCGGTCGCGTCGTGCCATTCACAATCACGCGCCCCGCGGCGGCACAAACCGGACAGGTGCAGGACGTCGCGTCGGGCGCCGTCACCTACGGGCATCGCTTTCTCACGACCAGCGGCCGGGCGGGGCACGCGATCAAAGTACGCACGTTCGACGAATACCGGGCCAGGCTGCTCGAACATTTCGTCATCCTCGAGCGCGGCGAGCGCCACGACAAAATTGCGCGCGAGCTCGACGTGAAGGCCCAGCGGCTGCAAGGCCGGGTCAGCCGTGCGGTGCACAGCGAGTCGGGCCTGCTGCACGAAGTGCCGGACCTGGTGGAATATCCGTCTGTCGTCGCCGGGACCTTTGCGCAAGAGTTCCTCGATCTCCCCGAGGAAGTGCTGACAACCACACTGATTCACCATCAGCATTACTTTCCGGTGGAGACCGGTGACGGCAAGTTGAAGAACGCGTTTCTCGCCGTCATCAATACCGAGCCGGACAACGAGCGCACGATCTCTCGCAACGCCGAACGCGTCGTCACGGCGCGGCTGCGCGACGCCCGGTTCTTCTGGGAAGCGGACCGAAAGATCGCCCTCGAGACCCGGGTCGAACGCCTGTCCACGCTGCTGTTTCACAAGAAGCTCGGGACGTACAAGGAAAAGGCCGAGCGCGTGGAGTCGCTCGCGCGCTGGATTGCGCACGAGGCGTGCGGCGCCTCGGAGGAAGTCGGGGCGCACGCCGCCAGGGCGGCCCGCCTCGCGAAGGCCGATCTCACCACCGACATGGTTCGGGAGTTCACCGAGCTCCAGGGGATAATGGGCGGCATCTACGCGCGTGCCGAGGGGCTGCCTGAAGAGGTCTGGAAGGCGATTTACTTCCACTATTGGCCCGTCGGTGTGGAAGCCGACGCGCCGCCCGCCCGCGAAGAGCTGGGCAAAGCGGCCGTCACCTGGGCCGCGGTGTCGCTCGCCGACAAGCTGGATACGATCGTCGGGCTCTTCGCGGCAGGGGAGAAGCCGACCGGTTCACGAGACCCGTACGGTCTGCGTCGCGCGGCGCACGGCGTGTTCAAAGTGCTCGTCGACCTCCCGCAGTTGACGGGAACACGAGCCAGGCCCCTGGTGCAGCCACTGCTGGACGCGGCGGCGAAGCACTTCAAACCGTTTGGCGAATGGGAACCCGGGCAGCTCGTGCATTTCTACAGCTTCATGCTCGAGCGGTTCTCGTTCGTCTTGGAGAGTCGGGGCTTCGATATCCGCAACGTAAGGGCGGTGACTCGTGGTCGAACCTTCTCGAGCATCCGGCCGGCCGACGAGCTCATGAAATTGCAGGTGCTCCCGGAGTTCACCGAAACTCCCGAATTTCTGGCGCTGGCGGTGGCGTTCAAGCGGGCGAAAAATATCGCATGTGAGCTGCCGATCGAACGGTTCCGCTTCGCAGAGCAGACGGGAGTACCACTCGCTTTGACCGAGCCTGCGGAAAAGATGCTG
>QHWL01000256.1 GCA_003222555.1 Acidobacteriota bacterium
CGCCTCCCGGCCGTGAGCGACGATGTCTGGCATCGCGGGATGGTCGCCGGGATACCAGTCGGCCGGGCCGTAGTCGTTCGCGATCTGCCTCAGGGTGAATCCCCCGCTGCTGTCCGGCAGATGTCTGACGATGCCGTCGTCGGGTGGCGGCGCCCCTCTGGCGCAGCCGAACGGTCTTGCGGCCGTGCACGTGAGCCCGGAGCCACCCGGAGGGGGAGGGGCCGTGTAGCCGTACGCCCAGAGCGGAAGGCCGGCGGCGCGGACCAGGACTCCTAAGACGGCAACACACACCAATGCGAGGGTCAGCAGACCGAGTGATTTCTTCATGTCGCCTCCCGCCTCTGACGGGTATGTTCGCGTATCACGAAGCCACGAAAATCGCGAACTCTTGATGATTATGAAAACGATCCACCACAGAGCCGCGGAGAAAAGTTCCTCAGGCTCCAACATTCAACGCAGAGTCCGCCGAGCACGCAGAGAATGGGAAGGCACTCTCGATGTGCCGACCTGGCTCCTGTGGCACCGCGGCCTACTTGCCCGGGAGTTCGATCACGTCGTGAGACGACGTGTGGAGATGAACTCCGGGATCCGACCCCGCTCCGACCGCGGCACCCGTGACCATGCCGCTCACCAGATGGAAGCGATTGCCGATCACCGCACCGGCAACGCCGTGGCGCGGGATTGGCATCGACGGCATCGCCGTCCATTGGTTGGTGCCGGGATCGTACGCCTCGAAGGCCCGGAAGGCCCCGACCAGTTGCGGGGTCGCGATCTCGCCGCCGGCCACGTAGATCCGGCCTCCGTAGGTTCCCCAACCACCCCCGCTGCGTGGAGTAGGCATCTTCGCCCGCACGGTCCCCCAGCTGTCCACTGCCGGGTCATACTCCTCGACGACATCGCTATTGCTGGAGGCCGCGCTGAAGCTCGAGCCGAGGCGGCCGCCGATGACGTAAATCTTGCCGCCCACCAAGCCCCCGAACGCGTGGTTCCGCGCCGTTGGCATCGGGCTGCGAGGTTCCCACTTGTTGGTCGCCGGATCGTACGCTTCGTTTGCCCCCACCGACCGACCGGGTCCGTTCGCATACAAGGCAAGTTCCTTCGCCCCGGGATGCGTGGAGGCGCCGCCGATCACGTAAATTTTCCCGCCAACTTCTGTTGCGAAGGCCGAACCGCGCTTAGTCGGCAGCGGCGCGAGCGCCTTCCAGGAGTCGGCCGCCGGATCGTATTCCCACGCATTTTCGATCGGCTGCCACCCTCCGGGCTGGCCGGACGTCGGCGCCACGAAGCCACCCATCATGTAGATCTTGCCGCGGTACTCCACGAGCGCCTCATGGTGGGCGGGGCGCGCCATCGGCTTCTTCTTGGTCCACTTGTCGGTGGCGGGATCGTACTCTTCCACGATGCCCATGGGCTTGCCGGCTTCGTATCCGCCCATGACATACATCTTGCCGTTCGCGGCGATGCCGTAAAGTTCCTCGGCCGGTTCCGGGAATGGCGCCGCCTTCGTCCAGCTCGCTTGCGCGAACACGGCTGCCGCAAATATCAAACCCATCAATGCGGTGGCAGGGACCGCGAGTCTCCGTTGCAGTCGAGATGACATGGCTAACCCTCCTTTGGCCGGCGCGCGTCGGCCTTCTTCGTCCGTCGCTCGCGCTCTGATTTCTGCAGCAGTCTTCACAGTCTGTCGCGTGGGCTAGTCTAGCGGATTTGGACGATGCGCGCTGGACCACAGTCAACTTAGCGTTTTCTTCTCCGCGGTCTCGGCGGTCTCGGCGGTCAACGGTTTTTTCGCAGGCTCTTCAGCCCTGCGAGCCGTCCTGTTCGCGGCCCTAAAGTGCTGCGCCACATCTGCATTCGCGCCATAGCCCTCGCAGAGCCGGTCCCCGTTTCTAGACTGCCACATCAGCAGCGATGTATAGTTAGCCCTCTTTTTTCTAAAATATATCTTCATCGAAGGGGTTGCAGTCTGATGGCCAAGACGAAGATGAACAAGCGCGTTGACGCGAAGAAGGCTTCGGGAATGGACATCAGTTTCATCGGTCAGCCGCACGAGTGGGACCCGCGCCGCCTTTACAGCCAGACGGGCGTCGACTGGCAACACCGCGTGGATTTCGACCGTTTGCGCAAAGATCGCCTGGCCCGCCTGCGCGAGCAGATGACGGCTGACAATCTCGGGGCGCTGGTGCTGTTCGCCGGCGCCAATATTCGCTATGCCACCGCGTCTTACCAGGGCAATTGGAAGTACAACATCAACATTCGTTACGCGGTGCTGCCCAACGGCGGCGAGCCCGTTCTGTTCGAGACCGCCGGATCGGACCTGCAATGCGCCATCATCGACCTGCCATGGATGGAGGGCCGCATCAGGCCCGCGATTACGTGGCAGTGGGCCGAGGGCGCTGTCCCGTTCATGGCCGGCCGCATGGCGGAGAGCGTGGTTGACGTCCTGAAAGAGCACGGGGTGAAGAAGGAGCGCATCGGTATCGACAATCTCGACATGCCAGCTCTCGACGCCTTTCACAAGTCTGGTCTGAACATCGTGAACGGCTGGCCGGCGATCTCGAAGGCGCGAACGGTCAAGACCCGCGACGAGATCGAGCTGCTGAAGCAGGCGTCGAGCATCGGCGACGCCGCGATGTGGAAGATCAAGTACGAGTGGCTCAAGCCTGGCGTGCGCGAGCGCGAGATCGAAGCGAAGGTGCACGAATTCATGCTCCAACGCGGCTGCGAGATCATCTACGACATCATCGTGGCCTCTGGGGGCAATACCAGTCCGTACCGCCGCTGGGCCACCGAAAAACTCATCCGCCAGGGGGACCTGGTCATCGTCGACATCAATGCGGTGGGTCCTTCGGGCTATTTCATCGACTTCGTGCGCTGTTTCAAGTGCGGGGGGCCTTACGGGAACGGGACGAAGATGACCAAGAAGGAGATCGAGCTGTACCGGGAGGTCTACGACTCCATGTATGCGGGGCTTGACAAGCTGCGTCCCGGCAATACCACCGCGGACGTGGCGGCGCAGTTCCCCAAGTATGATGACGACAAGTACGGGACGGTGACCCTGCAGCAGTTTGCGCACAGCATCGGCATCACGCTCTACGAAGGCATGTGGATCTCGCGGGCGTATTCGCTGAAATATCCCGCCGAAATCAAAGAGAACATGTACTTCGCCATCGAGACCTTCGCGGGCCATCCGGGCCTCCAGCAGACCTGCCGCCTCGAAGAAAATGTTCTCGTGACGGCGAAGGGCCCCGTCGTCTTCACGCAGATGGAGCACATGGAAGAAGCGATGGCGCGTTGAACATGGCGCAGCTGCTGGTGGCGGTCTCTGATTCCGTCTTTCCGAACCTCGACCCGGTACGCGCGGTGCTGTCGAAGATCGGTGCGCAATTACAGGTGGCTCCGGAAGCCACGCCTGAGAGCATCTTGCGCGTCGCAAGCGGCGCCGACGCCCTCCTGGTCACCTACGCCAAGATCACGGCAGAGATGATCGGGCAGATGACGCGCTGCCGGATCATCTCCCGCTTCGGAATCGGCGTCGACAACGTCGACATTGCGGCGGCGACCGATGCCGGAATCGTCGTCACCAAGGTGCCCGATTATTGCATCGACGAAGTCTCCGACCACACGATGGCGCTGCTCCTGGCGCTGGTGCGCAAGATCCCGTTTGCGAATGCGCAAGTGCACGCGGGCCGGTGGGAGATGCCCGCGGTCGTCCCCATTCATCGCCTGCGGGGAAGCGTCCTGGGGTTGGTCGGTTTCGGCAGGATTCCACAGCTGGTCGCGCCGAAGGCCAAATCCTTCGGACTCCGGGTTGTGGCCTGCGACCCGTATGTCCCACAGGAGGTCTTCACGCGCGCGGACGTCGACGGCGTCGATTTCGCCCAGTTGTTGAAGATATCCGACTACATTTCCATTCACAGCCCGTTACTTCCTGAGACAAAGGGCTTGTTCAACGCCGACGTCTTTCGCCGGATGAAGCCGACCGCCTACCTTATTAATACGGCGCGCGGTCCCATCGTGGACGAAGCCGCCTTGGCTCGGGCGCTCGACGCGGGACACCTGGCCGGCGCGGCCCTCGATGTGATGCCGCAGGAGCCGCCGTCGAACTCGCCGCTGTTGGGCCGTGACAACGTGATCCTCACGCCGCATACCAGCTTCTATTCGGAGGAGTCGCTCGTTGAATTGCAGACGAAGGCGGCCGAGGAAGTCGTCTGTGTGCTCAGCGGACAGACGCCTCGCAACCCCGTCAACCCCGAAGTGCTGCAACGGACGGCCCGGACTTTGCGCTCAAGCGCTGCGTCTGGGGTCGCCGAAGCCTGAGGTCCCGTTCCGATGAAAGCGATGGTCCTGCGGGCACCGGGGGAACTGGTGCTCGATGATGTGGCGCGGCCAGGGTTGAACGCCAGCCACGTGCTGGTTCGCGTGACGCACAGCGGAGTCTGCGGAACGGATCTCAAAATCTACAACGGCGCGATTCCCGTCAGCTATCCGCGAATCATGGGCCATGAAATGGTCGGAGAGGTCGTCGAAGCAGGCGACAGCCACACGTTCCGCCCGGGAGAGCGGGTCATCGTCGACCCGGAGCTGTACTGCGGCGCCTGTTTCCATTGCCGGATAGGGCAGACCCATCTGTGCCCGAACGGCCTGCTGGTAGGGCGCGATACCAACGGCGGATTTGCTGAATATGTCACCGCTCCCCGCAGCCACGTGTTCCGCCTGCCCGATTCCATCGACAGCCGGACCGCGCCGCTGATCCAGGTGCTGACCACCTGCTTGCACGCTCAACGGCAAGTGAATATCTTCCCCGCCGAATCCGTGGTCGTCTTCGGGTTGGGGGTGACGGGCCAGTTGCACGTTCAGCTGGCAAAAGCGCGGGGCGCCACGGTTATTGGCATCACGCGCAGCGCTGGGAAGAGAGAATTGGCGGAAAAGCTGGGAGCGGACCTCACCATCCCGGGCGGCGACGGAGCCCTCCAGCAAGTGCGGGAAGCCACCGAAGGCCGCGGCGCCGACCTCGTCATCGAGACCACCCCGCCGTCGGCATGGCGCGTTCGGGCGGCCGGCTCCTACTCTTCGGAATCATCACCGCGAAAGAAGGGGCCCTCCCTTTTTACGACCTCTATTTCAAGGAGCTCGCTCTCATCAGCGCCCGCGTGGCGAAAGGCGAGGACTATCCGAGCTCCATCGCCCTGGTGCAATCTGGAAAGGTCAGGTTGGAGCCGCTGGTCAGCAACGTGATGCCTGTCTGGCAGCTGAAGACGGCGATTGGCATGTTGGACGCAGACAGCGGCGCGCGCCTGAAGATCATTTTGGACCACAGCCAACCGTAGGCAGAAAGTTCGAAGTGGAGCATGCGAAATCCATTCATCACGAAGGCACGAAAAACCACGTTTCGTGTTCTTCGTGCGGCTTCGTGATAAGCCGTTCATGCCATCACGCCACGCCGCTTCAGCGAACGAGGCGCGCAGCCGGTCGAACAACCAGAAGCCCGCGAAACAAGTCGCGAGGGAGGAGACCATGATGAAGAACACGCGGTGTTTTGATGTCGGCGTGATCGTCTTGTTGACGGCGGCGTTCGGGTCGGTGGCCGGCGACCTCCGGGCCCAGGGGAGTACTCCTGCGCCTCTCTCGAAGGTGACGGTGTCGCCCGATGTCGCGAAGCGGACGTTGATGAAGAATGTCATCAACGCCGATACCGCCAGGGCCATCGTCGACTCGTGCGTGGAGTGGACGAAGGCGCAGGGGGGGAACGTCTCGATCGCCATTTTCGTCGTCTCTCCGACGGGAGAGATCATCGACTCGCACAGCATGGACGGCGTGTTGCCGATTGGCGCCGAGACCGGCCTGTTGAAGGCCAAGACCGCGCTCTACGCGAGGTCATCGTCGGCTGCGGTCGCGGCGCGCTTCAACAACGTGGATGGCCGGCTGATTCGGTTGGACCTCGGGAAGAGCGAGGGGCTGGCCTACTACTTCGTCGGCGGCGGCCTGCCGATCGTCGTGGAAGACAACCTGATTGGTGCGGTCGGTGTGGGTGGCGGGAATGCGGACGAGCAGTGCGCCTATCAGGCCCTCACGAAAGTTCTTGGACCTCAGCCCCCGCTCGCGCCGGCCCAGCCGCCTGCGGGCGCCGCACCAGGCCGTGGCGGCCGACAAGGACCCGGCGGGCGCGGCCGAGGGCAGCCACGGTAACCGACCCAAGGCTGGTGGTCATTGATCTACATCATCACCCAAACCCTCAACGGCCTGTTCTCCGCGGCCTTGCTGTTCCTGATTGCGAGCGGGCTCACGCTGGTCTTCGGTGTGATGAGAATCGTGAACATCGCCCACGGCTCGTTCTACATGCTGGGGGTGTATGTCGCCTATACGATCGTCGCGCGGACTCACAGTCTGTTCCTGGGCACGCTGGCAGCGGTGTCGGCGGTGGCGGCTGCCGGCTTTGTCGTGGAGCGGCTTTTCTTGCGCCGCTTCGCGTCTCAGCCGCTCGCGCAGATGATGATGACCATGGGGTTTGCGTTGCTGTTTCGCGACGCGGCGTTCATGATTTGGGGTGGCGATCCTTTCACGCTGCCGTACCCTTCAGCGCTCCGTGGCTCCATCGAGGCCAACGACATCGTCTTTCCGATGTATCGCTTGTTCGTCGTCTTCGTCGCTGCAGTTGTGGGTGTTGTGCTGTGGGCGCTGAATGAAAAAACGCTCATTGGCGCGAAGCTGCGCGCGGCGGTTGACGATGCCGAGATGGCAGCGGGCACGGGTATCAATGTGGCGCTGCTCTCGGGCCTCGTGTTTGCCGCTGGCGCCGGTCTGGCGGCGTTCGGTGGCGTCATGGGCGGGCCCATCCTGGGAGGCTATCCAGGAATGGATCTCGATCTCCTGCCGCTGGCGTTCGTCGTGGTCATCATCGGGGGCATGGGCAGTCTGAAGGGAGCGCTGGTCGGAAGCATCGTGGTGGGCTTGATCGACAATTTCGGCAAGGCTCTGGTTCCCGAGCTGTCGTACTTCACGCTGTTTGCGCCCATGGTGATCGTTCTGGCAATCAAGCCGACGGGACTGTATGGCAGAGTTTAGGCAGATCGGCTGGAAAGCTTCCGTTCCAACCCTCGTAATCGTCCTGCTCGCTGCCGTCCCGCCTTTTCTCAGTTCCTATTGGGTCGGTCTGCTGACCCAGATAATGATTTTTGCCATCCTGGCGATGAGCCTGGACATCCTGTTGGGGTACACGGGACTGCCGTCGTTGGGACATGCCGGCTTTTTCGGAGTGGCGGCCTACACGGTGGCGGTCCTGGCAACCGCCTACCACGCGGGCTTTTGGACATGCGTGGCGAGCGGGATCATCATTGGCACGCTGCTCAGTGCGGCATTCGGGCTGCTTGTCTCTCACGTGCGAGACGTCTATTTTCTGATGATTACGCTGGCCCTGGGAATGGTGCTTTGGGGCCTGAGCAATCGCTGGATTACGGTGACCGGTGGAGACAATGGCATCTCGGGCATCCCACGCGTCATGACAGGACCAATCACTTTTTACGAAGTGACATTGCTCATTTTCATCGGGTGCACCGCCCTCATGATGCTCTTCATCAGTTCCCCCTTTGGCTTCACGTTGAAAGGGATTCGCGAGAGCGAGTCGCGTATGAAGAGCTTGGGGGTCAATACCTGGCTTCACTGCTACCTGAGTTATGTGATTGCAGGTGCGTTTGCCAGCGTGGCCGGGGTCCTGTGGGCCTACTACAACGCTTTTGTGGGTCCTACCTATCTGGATCTGACCGCGTCCTCCGAGGTGTTCTTGATGGTCACTCTGGGAGGCCCCGGAACGCTCGTCGGTCCTGCGCTCGGCGCCGGAGCGATTGTCCTGCTGAAGAATGTGATCAGCGCCTACACTCAGCGATGGTTGATGATCCTGGGCGCCATCTACATCATGACGATTCTCGGAGCTCCACAGGGGCTGTGGAACCTACGCCGGCGCTCTAGGTCGAGAGCATGAAAGAAGTACCAGTCAAGCTCTCTACCAGCGTTGTCGTTGTCGTCTTCGCTCTGCTCGCCACCGGTGTCGTCGTCGGGCAGAGTGCGGCGTCAGTGCCGATCAAGGTCGGGTTCATCGCGCCACTCTCGGGACCGTACGTGCAGAACGGTCGCGATATTCTGAATGGATTCCTGTTGTACCTGGAAGAGATCGGGTACCGCGCCGGCGGACGACAGATTGACGTCGTCGTCGAAGACGACGAAGCCATTCCTGCCGTGGGGCTCACGAAGGCCAGAAAGCTGGTTGAACGGGACAAAGTTCACCTGATGGCTGGGGCCCTGCTGGCCTCGAGCGGGTACGCGCTTGCGCCGTATATCGACTCCATGCACATTCCGATGGTGTTCCCGGTCGTCTCCAGCGATGACCTGACGCAACGCCGGCGGAGCAAATGGATCGTGCGTACAGGTTGGACCAGCAGTCAACCCAATCATGTGTTCGGCGAGTACGCCGCCCGCACGTTGAAGCTGAAAAAGGTCGCGACCATTGGCCTCGATTACGCCTTTGGATGGGAATCCGTTGGGGGGTTTCAGCGGACTTTCGAGGCGGAGGGCGGGAAGATCGCTCAGAAGATCTGGTGCCCCCTCTCCGTGCACGATTTCGCGCCCTACCTCGCTCAGATTTCCAGGGACGTCGACGCGGTGTACGCGCTGTTTCTCGGCCGGGCCGCGCTTCAGTTCATGAGGCAATACCAGGAATACGGACTGAAGGACCGAGTGCCCCTGATTGGTTCCGGCTCGACAACCGACGAACATGTGCTGCCTTCCATGGGGAATGAGGCTCTCGGCGTCATCACCGCCCTTCACTACAGCGCTGCGTTGGCCACACCCTCGAACAAGAGCTTCGTCGCGGCCTACCGCGCGCGCTACAACAAGGTGCCGAGTTATTACTCAGAGAGTATGTACACAGGGGCGAAATGGTTCGTCTCGGCTATCGAGGCTCGTGGCGGCAATGTGGAAGACTCGGCGGCTTTGCTGGACGCGCTCCGGAAAGTCAAGCTGGCCGATCTGCCGCGAGGACCCGTTGAGTTGGACGATTATGGGAGTCCGGTTGAGAACGTGTACATCCGCAAGGTCGAGCGCGTGAATGGTGAGCTGCAAAATACGGTGATTGAGACCTTTCCAAAAGTGTCACAGTTCTGGAAATACAATCCCGCCGACTACCTGAAGCAGCCGCTCTACTCGCGGCGGTATATTCCGCCTCCCACGGAGTAGAAGCGTCACGCGCCGCGCCTGCGGCCGTTGCGACGAGCGAAGCCGAGGAGCAACCGCGAGCGGGGGTGGGGTCCCGCGAGCATTAAATATGGACTGTTCTCATCCCTGCCTGGTACTCGAAAACGTCTCCAGAGATTTCGGCGGCCTCAGAGCAGTCGACAGCGTGAATCTGACCATTCAACCAGGCGAAAGGCATGCTCTTATAGGACCGAACGGAGCTGGCAAGACGACGCTGTTCAATCTGATCAGCGGCGAGCTCCGAGCGACTGACGGCACAATTTCGTTCTTTGGGGCTGACGTGACCAGGCTCGCGCCCGACCGTCGCGCGGCGCGAGGGATCGCCAGAACTTTTCAGATTACAAAGCTGTTCCCAAACCTCACCGTCCTGGAGAACGTGCTGCTGGCGTGCGAAGCCTTGGACCGACGAAAGTTCACGATGCATCGACCTCTTGCGTCCTACAGAGATTTAGCGCAGAAAGCCGCGAATCTGCTCGAGGCATTTGGACTTGCGCAACTGCGACAGGAGCTCGTCAGGAATCTTTCACACGGGGACCAACGCAAGGTCGACGTGGCGCTGTCGATGGCCGGGCGACCCCAGCTGCTGCTGCTGGACGAGCCGATGGCGGGGCTCTCGCCCGGCGAAAGCCACTCCATGCACGAGCTCCTCGAGAAACTGGATTCGACGATTGCCGTTCTGCTGATTGAACATGATATGGACGTTGCGTTCGCGTTCGCAGAGAAGATCACCGTGCTCTCCCAAGGAAGGGTCCTGACCGAGGGGCACAAGGACGAAGTCAGGGCGAGCCGCACCGTGCAGCAAATTTATCTCGGGGCCGAAGAGCCGCCGTGCTGAGAGTGCTCGACGTCCATACCTTCTACGGCGACAGCCACGTCCTCCAAGGAGTCACGCTGCACGTCGAGAAGGGAACCGTGGTGGCGGTGTTAGGCCGGAACGGTGTTGGCAAGACGACGCTGTGCCGATCCCTCGCGGGGTTTACTCCCCCTCGTGCCGGACGAGTGGTCTTCAACGATATCGAGATTACCCGTTTGCCGCCCCACAAGATTTGCGGGATGCGCATCAGCCTGGTCCCGCAGGGTCGTCGAATCTTCGCCTCGCTCACCGTCGAAGAGCACCTGGCGATCGCTTCCCGGCGACATTCGCCTCTCGACGTCCAGAAAGCCTTTGCCGTCTTTCCCCGGCTCCGAGAGCGTGGTCGTCACCGGGGGAATGAATTGAGTGGCGGAGAGCA
>QHWL01000257.1 GCA_003222555.1 Acidobacteriota bacterium
GGCGGCCGGACGATGTCGCCGCTCGTCGACGGCGATCTGGTGATTGTGAGCGCTGCCATCTCGAGCTGGGGCACTCAGGCGAACCGCGCCCAGCGCTTCGTCGCGCTCGACAAGCGCACGGGCGACATCGTCTGGAGCGCCGCGCCTGGCGGGCGTCCGTACGACACGGCGTATCCCATGCCGATCATCGCGACAATCAACGGCCTGCGCCTGTACATCACGGGCAACGGCGACGGCGGGTTCCAGGCCATCAAGCCGCAGACCGGTGAACGGGTGTGGAACTTCACGGTGTCCAAGCGCGCGATCAACACGGGCGCCGTCGTCAAGGGAAACACCGTCATTGTCTCGCACGGCGACGAGAATCTGGACTCGGAGGATCTCGGCATGATCGGGGCGATCGATGGCTCGCAAACCGGCGACATCAAACAGACGAAGTGGGCCGTGAAAGGCATGCAGTTCGGCTTTTCCTCGCCGGTCGTCGACGGCGATCGCGTGTACCAGATTGAAAATGGCTCGCGGATGCGGGCGTTCGACATCGCCACCGGCCGCGAGTTGTGGAAGGAGGATCTGGGGACGGTGCAGAAGGCACCGCCGGTCCTGGCCGATGGAAAGATCTACGTAGGCACCGAGAGCGGCAAATTCTTCATCCTGCGGCCGGGACCGGACCGCGCCCAGGTGCTGAGCATGGTCGAGCTGCCGCCGAGCCAGAACAGCGTGGAGCAGGCTGAAGGCACGCCGGAGCCGATTCTGGGCGGCGCCGCCGTGTCCCGCGGACGCATTTTCTTCGCTTCGAGCGACGCCGTGTACGCCTTCGGTCCGAAGACCGCGAAGGCGGTCACGGGCATGGCTGCTGACGAGCCAGCCGTGAAAGGCGACGGCGCGCCGGCATGGGTCCAGGTGGCGCCGACCGAACTGGTGCTGAAGCCGGGACAAACCGCGAAGCTGCATGCCAGCGTCTTCGACGCGAAGGGACGATTCCTCCGGGAAGAGCCGGCAGCCGCGTGGACGCTCCAGGGTTTGAAGGGCACGGTCGCCGACGGCACGCTCACGGTGAGTGGGGAACCGATCGAACAGGCCGGCATCATCAAGGCGACGGTCGGCGCCCTAAGCGGTGAGGCGCGCGCGCGTGTCGTCCATCCGCTGCCGTGGACCGAGACCTTCGAGTCGTACGCCGAGGGCGCTGTCCCGGCGGGCTGGATCAACGCCGTCGCCGGCCATTACGGGGTGACGACGCTGGATGGCCAGAAGGTGCTGCAGAAGGCGCCGGATGAATCGATCTTCCAGCGTGGGCGGATGTTCATCGGGCCGGTGGACTGGTCCAACTACACCTTCGACGCCGACGTCCGGGTGGCGACCCGGCGTCGTCAGATGGGCGACATCGGGATCACGGCGCAACGCTACTCGCTCGTGCTGTACGGGAACAGCCAGGAACTGAAGCTGGAGCCGTGGGAGCCCGAGGTAAAGCGAACCGTGACGGTGCCATTCGCCTGGAAACCGGACGCGTGGTATCACCTGAAGCTCAGGGTCGAGAATCTGCCGGATGGGAAGGTACGAGCGCGCGGCAAAGTGTGGCCGACGGGCCAGGCCGAGCCGGCGCAGTGGACCATCGACAAGGTCGATCCGATCGGCAACCGGCAGGGCGCACCCGGCGTGTTCGCCTTCGCGCAGTTCGGCGCGTATCTGGACAACATCAAGATCGTGGCAAACCAATGATGACATCGAATGCTCGCTTCGCCGCTTTCGGCACGCTGATCCTGGCGCTCTCGGCGGGCGCACACCCGGCGCGGGTGGCCGCGTCCGATCCCAATACCGGCGACTGGCCGATGTGGGGCGGGACTCCCGACCGCAACATGGTCTCGAACATGAAGGGACTGCCGCTCGAGTGGGACGTCAAGTCCAAGAAAAACGTCAAGTGGGTCGCCCAGCTCGGCTCACAGAGCTACGGCAACCCGGTCGTGGCCGGCGGTCTGGTGTTTGTCGGCACGAACAACGAAGCGCTGCGCGATCCCAAGCAGGCCGGCGACCGCGGCGTGCTCATGGCATTTCGCGAATCGAACGGCGAGTTTCTCTGGCAGCACACGCACGAGAAGCTCGCGGCGGGACGGGCGAACGACTGGCCCTATCAAGGCGTCGCCTCGTCCCCGCTCGTCGAGGGCACTCACCTGTACTACACGAGCAATCGCGGCGTCATTTGGTGCCTCGACATCAACGGCTTCCGCGACGGCAAGAACGACGGCCCGGTCACCGATGAAAAACTCACGGGACCCAACGACGCCGACGTGATCTGGTCGTTCGACATGATCGAGGAAGTCGGGTCGTACCCGCACAACATGTCGAACTCGTCGCCGGTCATCTGGGGCGATCTGCTGTTTGTCAGCACGTCGAACGGGCAGGACGAAGCGCACGTCCACATCCCCTCACCCAAAGCGCCGTCGATCATCGCGATCAACAAGAACACCGGGAAGCTCCTGTGGGAGGATGCCTCGGCCGGAGGCCGCATCCTGCACGGACAATGGTCGACGCCCTCGGTCGGCACGATTGGCGGCGTCGATCAGGTGATCAGCGCGCAGGGCGACGGCTGGGTACGAGGTTACGAGGTGCAGACCGGCAAGAAGCTGTGGGAGTTCGACACGAACCCCAAGGATTCGGTCTGGCCAAAGACCCGCAACGAGCTCATCGCAACGCCGGTCATCTACAAAGACCGGGTGTACATCGGCAACGGCCAGGATCCCGAGCACGGTGAAGGTGTCGGGCATTACTACGCCATCGACGCGACCAAGCGCGGCGACATCACCGAGAGCGGCCGCGTGTGGCAGTTCGACAAGATTCGCCGGTCGATTTCGACCGCGTCGATCGTCGACGATCTGGTCTACGTACCCGACTTCAGTGGCTTCCTCCACTGTCTCGACGCGAAGACTGGCCAGGAGTACTGGGTGCACGACATGTTCGCCGCCGTCTGGGCATCGACGCTCGTGGTCGACGGGAGGGTATACCTGGGCGACGAAGACGGCGACATCGCCGTGCTCCAGACGGGCAAGACGAAGAAGGTGCTCGCCGAGATGAACATGGGCAGCGCCATCTACGCGACGGCCGTGCCGGCGCACGGTGTACTCTTCATCAACAACCGCAATCAGCTCTTCGCGTTGGCGGGCAATGCCGGTACTCAGTAAAGGCTCTACCACGGAGGTCACGGAAGAGAAACGCGGCAACGGAGGCCACGGCTCTTTGTTGCAAAGCTCTACCACGGGAGTCACGGAGGAGAAACTCGAAAACGGAGGTCACCGTTCTTTCTTGTACAAAACCAATCCGTGCCCTCCGTTCGCATCCGTGTCCTCCGTGGTAGCGCTTTTTGCGCTTTTTTTCGTTTTCGTTGCTGTCTGCTCTGCGCAGGCGCCATCTGCGTCCGACTGGACCCAGTTCCGGGGCAACGCGCGGCTCACCGGCGTCGCGGCGGGTGCGCTTCCTTCCACGCTCTCGCTGCACTGGACGTACGAAGCGGGTGACGCCATCGAATCGTCACCCGCGATCGCCGACGGCCTCGTCTTCGTCGGATCGGCGGGCGGCGACTTGCTGGCGATCGATCTCGCCTCGGGGAAGCTGCGCTGGAAGTACGCGACGGGCAGCACGATCGGCGAATCGTCGCCAGCCGTCGCGAAAGGCGTCGTCTTCATCGGCGACCTTGGCGGCACGCTGCACGCCGTGCAGGTCCGAGACGGCAGCCGGCTTTGGTCGTTCAAGACCGGCGGCGAGGTGAAATCGTCGCCGACGATCGCCAACGACGTGGTGCTGATCGGCTCGTACGACATGCACCTGTACGCGCTCGACGCCTTGACCGGGAAGTTGAGATGGAAGCTGCCGACCAACGGCCCGGTGCACGCGACCCCGGCGGTCGTGGCAGGAGTGGTGTACATCACCGGGTGCGACGAGAACTTTCGCGGCGTGCGGCTTTCCGACGGCCGGGCGCTGTTTCGCATCCCGACCGGCGCCTACACCGGCGCGTCGCCCGTCCTCGACGGCGGGAAGGCGTATTTCGGCACGTTCAACTACGAAGTGCTGGCCGTTGATCTGCATGCGCGGAAGATCGTGTGGGAGTATCGCAATCCCGAGCATCAGTTCCCGTTTTACTCGTCTGCCGTCGTGCTCGACGGCCGC
>QHWL01000258.1 GCA_003222555.1 Acidobacteriota bacterium
AGCGTCCGCGCGGCCGCGTGCTGGTCGACTACAACCAGAACGCATGGGGCCGGACGCTCGCGTCGATTTATTCCGCGCGCCCTCGCCCCGAGGCGACCGTCTCGACGCCGGTCACGTGGAACGAGGTCGGACGCGCCCTTCGCATTGAGGACTTCACTGTCAAGAATGTCCCGTCGCGCGTGGCGAAACTCGGCGACTTGTGGAAGCCGCTCCTGACGGCTCGAGGGCGAGTCGATCTGAAAAAGTATTTATAACCTAGGCGCGCCGACACGAGACCTTATATATAGGTCTCTTTAGGACTTTTTATTCAATTAACGACACTTGTGTCCAGTTATGAAAAACGTTCAATTTTGTTTATTTTTAGGCCACTAAAGGCGATTGATGGGACCTGGCAAATCAAAAGTGTTCTTTATATGGACATATCGGTTGCTGCACGAACAATTGCTGATATGACGCGATTTTATGTAAATCCGTGATACCACAGTAGTTCGGCTCCGATGACGCTATCGCCTGGTGCTTGGCCATGGCTTTGCTCTGCGGCAAGCCATGCCCCCCACAATCCAACGCGCCGTTTTCCCCGCCGCTGCACGACAGGTTGTCGCGACCGCCTCCGTCATCGCAGGAATGTTGTGATGGAGAAGATGCCGTACCATCCTCAACTCGACTCGGTGCGGCCGACGGCGTCGCCGACGGTTCCCGCGCCAGCCGCTCTCAATTGGCGTAGCGGACTGCCGTCGCTCACCGGAGGGCTCGTGTCGCTTCGCGAGCTGCGCCTGAGCGATGCCCCCACCTTGTTCGCCGCGCTCACCGGCGAAGAAGTGTCGCGGTTCATCTCGCCCCCTCCCCATTCGGTCGAGGGCTTCGAACGGTTCATCGCGTGGACGCACCGACAGCGCGAGGCCGGGCAGTACATCTGCTTTGCCGTCATACCGAAGGGATCTGATGGCGCGATTGGTCTGTTCCAGCTGCGATCGCTCGAGCCGGCATTTGGCACTGCCGAATGGGGCTTCGCGATCGCGAGCGAGTTTTGGGGCACCGGGATGTTCCTCGACGGCGCGCGACTAGTCCTCGATTTCGCATTCGACGTCATCGGCGTGCACCGTATGGAGGCCCGCTCGACGCTCAGAAACAGCCGGGGCAACGGCGCACTTCGGAAACTGGGCGCCGTGCAGGAAGGGATCCTGCGTCGGTCCTTGCTCCGCAACGGCGAGTTCCTCGATCAATCGCTATGGACCATCGTCGCCGAGGATCGGCGCGAAGCGAAAGGCGTCTGGGGCGCTCGCGTCGTCCATTAAGGCCATTTACACAAGCTTGTGAACAAAACGTTTAACGCAGAGGCCGCGGAGGCCGCAGAGAAGAAATGCCCAAGGACTTCTCTGCGTGCTCTGCGAGCTCTGCGTTCAACGTCGCCGCACTCAGGGTCCGCGCGGTAACATCACTGCGGATGGACGTCCGCGAGTTCGATTTCGATCTTCCTTCCGAGCTCATCGCCCAGGAGCCGGCGGCGGAACGGGGCGCCGGCCGGCTGCTCTGTCTGGGCCGTGATACCGGCGCTGTCACGCATACTTCCTTCGTCGCCCTCCCCGACCTGCTTCGCGGCGGCGATCTGCTGGTGGTCAACAACACGCGTGTGTTTCCGGCGCGCCTGCTCGGGCACCGCGTGCCGACCGGGGGCGCCGTGGAGTGCCTGCTGGTCGCGAAGGCGCGCGCCGAAACGACGCCGGCCCAGGCGAATGAACAATATTGGGAGGCGCTGATGCATCCCGGCCAGAAGCTGCTGCCCGGCGCCGAGGTGATTTTCGAGGGGACGCGCACCGTGCACGGAGAGGTGATCGAGCGGCGATTTCACGGCCGACGCCTCATCCGTCTGTGGGCCGAGGATGGGATCTCGGTCGACCAGGCGGTCGACGCGATCGGGCACGTGCCGCTCCCGCCCTACATCAAACGTCGCGATCGCAGCGACGATCGCAATCGTTATCAAACCTTGTTCGCGCGCGAGCGTGGATCGATTGCCGCGCCGACCGCCGGCTTGCACTTCAGCCCTGCATTGATGGACGCGCTCGGCCGGCGCGGCATTCAGACCGTCGAGATCACCCTTCACGTCGGCTATGGAACTTTTCAGCCGGTCCGCGTCGACCGCGTCGAAGACCACCGGCTTGAACCGGAGCGCTACGACATCGGCGAGACGGCCGCGGCCGAAATCAACCGCGCTCTCGCCAGCCGTCGGCGCGTCGTCGCTGTCGGCACAACCACGACCCGCGCGCTCGAAGCGGTGGCGCGCACGCGCGAGGGCCGGATCGTGGCAGGCGGCGGATCGACGGATTTGTTCATTTTTCCAGGATTCGATTTTCGCGTGGTACGTGGCCTCGTCACGAATTTTCACCTGCCTCGATCGTCCCTTCTGATGCTCGCGTCAGCGTTCGGTGGGCGGGAGCGCGTGATGGCGGCGTACGCTGCGGCGATTGCGGAGGGCTATCGGTTCTTCAGCTACGGCGATGCCATGCTCATACTCTGAAAATGCACAGCACCCTTACCGCCCCGGGGCGCATGCTAAAATCGACGGTTTCGCCGGAGTAGCTCAGCTGGTTGAGAGCACGCGTCTCATAAGCGCGGGGTCGGCGGTTCGAGTCCGCCCTCCGGCACTATTGCTCTTGATGGTCAGGTGGGTCGGGTGGGGTGGGGCGGGTAGGGCAGGTGGGGCCGGTAGGGCAAGTGGGGCAGGTAGGGCAGGTGGGGCAGGTAGGGCGGGTGGGGCAGGTGGGGCAGTTAGGGCAGGTGCGGCGGGTAGGTCGGCTGCAGCCCCACCAGCCCCACCAGCCCTACCAGCCCTACCAGCCCTACCAGCCTCACCAGCCTCACCAGCCCTACCTGACTCACCAGCCTCACCAGCCCCACCGCCCCACCTGCCCCACCTGCCCCACCTGACCCACCAGACCACCATGAAGCCCGTGCTCGACGTTGTCCGCGAAACGATCCGCCGGTACGACCTCGCCCGGAGCGACACGCGTGTCGTGGTTGCGCTGTCGGGTGGATCCGATTCGGTCGCGCTCGCACATCTCATCGGCGAGCTCGACGCGGCTGGCGACCTGCGCGCCGTCGGCGTCGCGCACTTCAATCATCAGCTGCGAAACGCAGCCGATGCCGACGAGCGCTTCTGCCACTCGATCGCGGCGTCGCTCGGCTGGCCCATCCTCGCCGACCGCGACGACGTCGCGGCGCGCGCGCGGCGCGGGCGCCGATCCGTCGAGACGGCGGCGCGCCAGGCGCGCTATGAGTTCTTCGCGCGCGCCCGGTCGCACTTCAACGCCGACGTCGTGGCTGTCGGCCACACCCGAGACGATCAGGCCGAGACGTTCTTGCTGCGCCTGATGCGCGGTGCCGGCCCGCGCGGTCTGGCGGCGATGCATCCCAGGAACGGACCGATCATCCGGCCGCTCCTGGCGTGCCGCCGCGGCGAGTTGCGTGCGTATCTCGAAGCGCGGCGGATCGCGTTTGTCGAGGACGATTCGAACCGCGACGTCAGCATCCCCAGAAATCGCGTCCGCGCAGAGCTCGTGGGCCTTCTCGAACGACGCTTCAATCCGGCGATTGTCGACGTCCTGGCCGACGAAGCCGCCCTCGCCCGCGACATCTGGGAGTGGATGGAGGCCGCGGCCGACGAGTTGTCCGCCCAAGCGGAAACCTGCTCGCGGAGCGCACAGGGGGACGCCGGCGTCTGGCAGCTCGATATCAGCGCGCTGAGGGCCGCGCCGCTGGCGCTTCGCCGGCTTGTCGTGTGGCGGGCGATGGTGCGTGCCGCGGACGGCCGTCCGGTGTCGTTCGGCCACGTTGAAGCGGCCCTGCGTCTCATCGTCGATGAAGGGGGTACGTCTATCGACGCACCTGGACAGCGTGTGCAACGTGTCGGCACACGGCTCGTCTTAAGTGGTAGGCCCCCGGGAGCCGTTGGCCGCCCGGCCCCAGTTTCGACAGCGACCGCGAACTTTTTTCACTATCCGCTGTCTATTCCTGGGGAGGTGCAGCTGCCTCAAAGCGGCTGCGTCGTCTCGGCAGAGCTCGTGCATGACGGTGAGGGCGCCGTCGGGCTCGGCGCCACCGGGACCGGCGCCGCCGTGGCCGTACGGAGCGACCTGTGCAAGGGGCCTTTGGCGGTAAGAAACCGGCGTCCGGGGGACCGATTCCGGCCGAGCGGGCTGAGGGGGCAGAAGAAGCTGCAGGACTTCTTCGTGGACCGAAAAGTCGCTCGGCAGGAGCGTGACGCGGTGCCGCTGGTTGTGGATTCTGGGGACCGGATTGTGTGGGTCGCCGGCCACTCCATCGATGAAGCGTTTCGAGTAACGGACCCCGCGCAAACCGTGCTAATCTTGAGACTTAAGCAGGTCTGACGACCTGCGCTAGTGTGGTGGGAGGCTCTGCTTGAACTCGACGTTAAAGAGCTTGTTGTTCTGGATGGTGCTCGTTGTCGTGGGCGTCATCATCTGGAACTTCTCGACCAAATTCCAGCAGCACGACCGACCGGTCACTTTCAGCGACTTCATGTCGTGGGCTGATGCAGGAAGCCTTGCGCGCGTCGAGATCACGGGCCAGGAGATTGCCGGCGTCACAAAAGCCAACGAGACGTTCCACACGTATGCACCAAGCCAGTACGACGGCCTCGTCAACAAGCTGATCGAGCGCGGGGTGCAGGTGAGGGCGAAGGAGCCGACGGCGAGCCCGTGGGCGTCGCTGCTGTATTCGTGGGCGCCCGTGCTGTTGATGGTGGGCTTCTGGATTTTCTTCATGCGTCAGATGCAAAGCGGCGGCAACAAGGCGCTGTCGTTCGGCAAAAGCAAGGCGAAGCTGTCGTCGAGCTCGCAGAAGAAGGTCACCTTCAAGGACGTTGCCGGTGTCGACGAAGCCAAAGAAGAGCTCCTCGAAATTATCGAGTTCCTCAAGGAGCCGCAGAAATTTCAGAAGCTCGGCGGACGCATTCCCAAGGGCGTGCTGCTGATGGGTCCTCCGGGAACCGGCAAAACGTT
>QHWL01000259.1 GCA_003222555.1 Acidobacteriota bacterium
GCCCCCATACATCTCGGACAGGTCGCCATTAATACTTATCAGAAACTGATGAGCGCAAATCGCCTCTAATGTTAACACAGGTCGTTGGTTAGCGTGCATTCGCGAAGAGGCCGACCCATAAACCCCGGTTTGATGGTCGAACCCGACGTCAGATCAGCTCAAAGCTGACCGGGCGAAAGGGAAAAGTTTTGCTTGATCTGGCGGCCGACCCGCGCGATAAAGGAGGCGGTCGGCTCTCAGAGAACGTGATGGCTCACCGCGTCCGGCTTCCTGAAACCGCGTCGCTACCCGAGGAACCGCAGCTGCGCCGAATCCGCGGCGAGTACCTCGAGATGCCCGGCTTGCGGCTCACGCGCCCGCAGGCACAGCGTCTCTGGGGCCTCGACGAACAGACCTGCATTGAGCTCCTGGACCGCCTTGTCGATCTCAAGTTTCTCGTTGTGGGTGCCGACGGCAATTACATGCGGCTCACCGAAGGAACCATTGTCCCGCAAGCGCTGCGCATGGCCCAGGCGAATCTCCCGCCGCAGCAATCCAAGACTCAATCCAGATAGCGAAGGGCCAATCAGCCGAGCGTGGGCATGACTAAGCCCGAGGACGCGGCATCCCGCCTGGGCCAGCGGCTGGTGATCGCCTTGGTCCGCGTGTAGAAGCAAATGCCTTCCATGCCGTGAACGTGGAGATCCCCAAACAACGATTGCTTCCAGCCTCCGAACGAGAAAAACGCCATCGGCACCGGAATCGGCACGTTGATGCCGACCATGCCGACCTCGATCTCGTCCTCGAAGCGCCGGGCCGCGCCACCGGAACTCGTGAACAGCGCCGTGCCGTTGCCGTACGGGTTGCGGTTCACGAGCGCAATCGCCTCGTCGAGCGTTTCGGCGCGCAGCACCACCAGCACCGGCCCGAAGATCTCGTCCTTGTAAATCGTCATCTCCGGCGTCACGTGATCGAACAAAGTCGGGCCCAGGAAGAACCCGCGCTCGTGACCTGCAACCGCCAGGCCGCGGCCGTCCACAACCAGCCTGGCACCCTGCCGGACGCCAGCGTCGATATAGCCTCTGACCTTGTCCAGATGGGCGGCGGTGACAAGAGGACCCATGTCCATTCCTTCGGCTGTGCCTGGCCCGATCTTCAGCCGCCCGGCCTTCTCGGCCAGCATGGCGACAAGCGGCTCCGCGGCGTCGCCGACCGCCACGACGGCGGAGATCGCCATGCATCGCTCGCCCGCCGAGCCGTACCCCGCCCCAATCAACGCCTCCGCGGCGAAATCCAAATCGGCATCGGGCAGGACAACGGCGTGGTTCTTCGCGCCGCCGAGCGCCTGCACCCGTTTGCCGTTGGCAGCCGCCGTCGCGTAGATGTATTTCGCGACGGGCGTCGAGCCGACGAAGGAAACCGCCTTGATGTCAGGGTGACTTAAGATCGCATCGACCGCCTCTTTGTCACCGTGGACGATGTTCAGCACGCCATCGGGCAGTCCGGCCTCTTTGAGCAGCTCCGCCATCCGGACGCTCGCCGATGGATCCTTTTCCGATGGCTTGAGGATGAAGGTGTTTCCACAGGCGAGCGCCATCGGAAACATCCACATTGGCACCATCGCGGGAAAGTTGAACGGTGTGATGCCCGCGCAGACCCCCAGGGGCTGCAGTCGCGAGTGCGCGTCGACCTCGCGGCCAACCGATTCGGCGTGCTCGCCCTTGAGCAGGTGCGGCGCGCCGACGGCGAACTCGACGACTTCGATGCCGCGCTGCACCGAGCCCACCGCGTCGAGAAACACCTTGCCGTGCTCCTCGCTGATGAGCGCCGCGATCTCTTTCTGATGCAGCTCCATCAGCTCGCGGAAGCGCGCGAGAATGCGGGCGCGGCGCAAGGGCGTCGTCGCCCGCCAGGCCGGGAACGCGGCCACGGCGGCCTTCACCGCATTATCGACATCGTCCGCGTTCGCAAAGGGAACCGTCCGGACAACCTGACCGGTCGCCGCGTTGGTCACCTCACCGAAGCGACGGCCGGTCGAAGCGACCGTCTTTCCGTCAATCCACAGCGGCACCCTCACCGTGGACGGCGCCGTAGTGGTGGATGCAACACCGAGCGTAGACATGGCGCGAATGTACCCCGGCAGGCGCCATAGGTCAACGACTGGTGACATCGCGTGGCACAGGGGCTAGAATGTCTTGAAGCCTGTTTCGCGACTGGAGTGCCGATCTACTAAGTCAGGGCGGACCCGAGGCCCGCCAACTTGCACCTGAACATGAGCACACGACGGTATCTGATCCTCCTCGCGGCGTTCTTCCTGACGCTGAGCGCCGCCACCGTTGCGGTGTGGACCGGGGTACGGTATTACATGCGCCGGGCCGACGGTGGGTTGTCACAAGCCGAGCCGGCCGATAAAGTGACGCTGCGCTTCTTCCGCGACCCGGCGATCGTCCCGGCCTTCGCGGCGCAGGATCTCGACGGACGGTCCATTTCGTCGGCCGACTGGCGGGGAAAGGTCACCATCGTCAATTTCTGGGCGACGTGGTGCGGGCCGTGCCGCGCCGAGATTCCCGAGTTGATCGCGCTGCAGGAAAAGTACCGCGATCGCCTTCAAATCATCGGCGTGTCGGTGGATGAAGTCTCGCCCGACATCGTGAAGCGTTTTGCCGCCGACCAGAAAATGAATTACCCCATTGTCATGACCACCCCGGATATCCAGCGGGCCTTTCCGGGCGTCACGGCACTGCCCACGACGTTCGTCGTAGACCGCGAGGTTCGCGTGGTGCAGAAACACACGGGCCTGCTCAACGCGGTCACGGCCGAGAACGAAACGCGGGCCCTGGCCGGACTCTCGATCAATGCGTCGATCGAGCAGGTCGACCGCTTCCAGCCGGTCAAGCTCGAGAACGCCGCCCAGGTCACCAGCATTCCCGGAGTGGATCTCGCCAGCCTGTCGTCGGACCGTCGCCTGTCGGCGATTCAGAAGTTGAACTCGGCGGGCTGCACGTGCGGCTGCGACCTCTCGGTCGCTAAGTGCCGGGTCGACGATCCGAGCTGCAGCATCAGTCTTCCGTTGGCCCGCAAGATCGTTCAGCAGATTTCCGATCAACCCTAATGGCACCGGCAGGTTCGAGGTCCTGCTCACATCCGAGACACCTTCGCCTGGCTAGTTGATCTCTCGCCCGCCAGGTGATAGAACTTCTGACGACAAGACCATCCGCGGTCAGGGGGACGCCATGAGCAGCTTGACGCGTGCTCGATTGACGGCGGTTCTCTCGGTGCTCCTGGCTTCCGGCGCGTCGGCGCAGGAGGCGAAATCGCCAGCCCTTGCCAAAGAGCTCGCTGCAGCTCTCGACGCCGGCAAGCTCACCAGCCTGGCGGCCAAAGATCCTTCTCAACCCGACAGGTACGTCGCCGCGCTCTACTTTCCTGGAAGCCAGCTTCTCGTGGTGTCGGCGCGGTATTCAGCGCCGCAGCTGCTCAACGACAAGCTCGCCGCGAAGGATTACCGGGAGGTTTACATCGACCTCAATAGCGCTTCGATCGCGGAGAGCAAGGTGTTCATCGAAGATCCGGCAGCCGACGGATTGAAGGCGAAGCGCGCCGAAGGTCAGCCCCCGGACACGATCGAGGCCGGCGGCAAACGCACCGCGTTCGACGGCGACTGGAAAGGCCAGAAGATCTCAGAAGAAGACTACCTCAAGGCGTTCTCGGCGGCGGACGAAGCGTACAGTCGTATGCTGACGGTGTTGGTCTCGGCGCTCAAGAACGCCACGTAACACGCACACGGATCGTTTCTTTCTCGAAACGGAGGGCCCATGGAATTGCTGTTTGGGATCCACGTTCGCGAGCATGGCTATCGGATCGGACGTTTCGCGGGAGTGGAGGTTGAACGGGGTACTCAGCGGGTGCGAAGTATTTTCGTGAGCGCGGACGGCGACATGGGATCTCACGCCCAGACTCGTCCGATCGAGGCCGTGCCCATCGACCATTTCGCAGGCGACATCGTTCTTCGGGCCTTCACGACCTCCGTCGATCCGCCCACGGGGGAACCACTGCTTCTCAGCCGCGCGACACGCCTCGTCCGGAGCGGTCACCAGATCGGCAGATTGGTGGGCGTCGAGGTATCGCCCGACAGTGGTGCGTTGACCGGGGTGTTCGGCCGACAGCACTGGTGGACGCGCCGGCTGCGCCTCGACGGGGCGGGACTCGATTTCTCGATTCATGGTGAGGTGCGCGCTGGCGCCTCGAAGACGCGCGCGGCATAGCGGTCAGACCGCCTCTCCTGCCCGCCGGCACGCTTCGAGCTTGCGGTGAAGAAACTGTTGC
>QHWL01000084.1 GCA_003222555.1 Acidobacteriota bacterium
GGTTGCGCCGTCGATGACCCGGAACACGTCATCGAAGGGGCGGCCCAACGCCTCTTTCCGATCCCAGCCGGTCATCCCTTCCGCGACGGCGTTGAGATAGGTGACGTTGCCCGAAAGATCGGTGCTGATGACAGCGTCCCCGATCGAGTTGAGGGTGACTTCGGAGCGTTCCTTTTCGGCGAAAAACGCCTCGTCCGCCGCGCTACTTTCGATGATGTGACGGAGCGTCCGCGGGAGCGCGCGGCCGTCGATGTGATTCTTGAGGAGATAATCTCGCGCTCCGTGCTGTACGGCTTGCCTGGCGAAGTTTTCATCGTCGAGCGAACTGAGAACCAGGAGAGGGACATGGGGAAAGGCCCCCAGCAGGCGCTCCAAGCCCGCGAGACCGTGGCTGTCGGCCAGGCGCAGATCGAGCAGGACCACCTCGATTCCGTCCCTGCTCAGTCGCTCGAGTCCGTCGGATAGTTGGGTGACCCATTCGAGCACGAACCTGTCATGTTTTGCCTGGGCGAGTGCCTCTCGAACCATCCTGGCATCGGCGGGTTCGTGCCCGATAAGAAGGACACGCATGTCCCTCAGGTTCAGTGAGGCCATTGGATCTCATGCTTGATCACCCAGACGCCGCTGTCTGTCCGATAACGCACAGGTTTCCCGTCCACCTTACTAAGACGGGCTGCACACTCCTGTGTCTAGTGCTTGCGGACAAACTCCAAGACCGCTCGGTTGAAGATCTCCGGCTGTTCCCAGTACGCCGAGTGGCCGGCCTCTGGCACGATGACGGATTCCGAGCTTTTGATGCGAGCCGAAAAGAGTCTAAGCACCGCTGGGGGCGCGTACAAGTCGGCATCGCCGGTGAGCAGGAGCGTAGGAACCTTGATCCCCTCGAGCGAGGCGAACGTGATTCGGTTCCCCGTCGCCTGGGCGGGCCGCGGGGATCCTTCCGCCCGACTCGTACGCTCCAGTTCTAGCCAACGCGCGGTCCCGCCAGGATTCGCGGCGCGGTATGACGGCCCCAACTCCCGGAAGTCCGGAGGCAACGCATCGAACTGGGGCGTGGGCCTGATCCTCCGTCCCAGTTCCAGATAGTCTTCGTCCTGTACTCCACCGATGCTGTTGGCGATCACCAGGCTCCGCAGCCGCTGCGGAAATGACACCGCGAAGTCCAACGCCACCGACCCGCCGGCCGCCGTACCCACGAGATGAAAGCGGTCGATCCTCAAGTGGTTCACCAACGCCTGAAGATCGTCCGCGCCCGTCCCAGGCTGCACGCCCGCTGGATCGATCACGGAACGTCCAAACCCTCGCCGGTCGTACGCGACAACGCGGTAGCCGGTCGCAGTGAAGGCCGGAAGCTGGTACTCCCACACTCGGCTGCTGCCCGTTGCGGCATGCAAGAACACGACGGGCACTCCACCGCCGCCCGTATCTCTGTACCAGATACGAACTCCTGGCAGCTCCGCATACGTCTCGCGCTCCGGTGACGGAGCCTGCGCTGATGTCCGGGCCCAAGGTGTGTTGCATAACCCCATTTCCAGGACAGCTACGACACCCACACAGCGGAGCCAATGATTGCTGTGGCGCATCTAGTTCTTTCGGTAGGTCAGGGTCTTCATTGTCGACGGGATGTCCGAGCCGCGGTCCGTAATAGACAGGATCAGCAGACCTGCGGGCTCCAGCTGCCATACTTCCGTGTGCTCGGTATATGGCCCCGCCTCTCGAGTCGGTCCTGAGTAGCTGCCGGTGTCGATCACGAGGCGATTGCCTTCCCAGCGCACCGAGAAACGGGTCTGGGAAAAGTTCACGATTGGGGCCGTCTCGCGATTCGCTCGAATTCCGCTGACGACGCCTCCCTCGAGGCCGATCTGATAGGTGTCGGTACGCACCTCACTCACGAACTCTCGTTCAACCGTGAGGTCCTTGAAAAACGGTTCTATCGGCGCGCCATACACGTTTGTTCGTACTATTGACTGGCGGACCGTCAGCGATCGCGCCACGTCCGGGCCCGCGCCCGCGGAGGTTTCGAGAATCCAACGTCCTGAAAAATCGGGCTTGTCTTGGGCCGCCACAGTCGCTGCGACCAGCATCGACACGATCGACAACCAACCCTTGTGTCGCATCTCCTGGCTCTTACGTCGTGGCAAGCGCAAAATCGATGGTCTTCGATCTGCTACTTGTCGCGGACTCTGCCTCCAGTGGCGCTGAGGCGGCGGAAGTAGTCGGCGACGGCCTCCTCGTAGCCGGGGGGCACGGCGTGGGGATCGGTGCTGCGGATTTGACCGGTCCGCTTGCCGTCTTGATCGCGGCGCAACTGGAGCTCGAGCGTGTCGAGCCCGCTCAGCAGCCGCTGGTGGAGCTCCTCGACCATCGCAGGGTTGCCGGGGAAGCGGCGAAGATCCAGGTGCTCCATCTCGCTGATCAATTCCTGGATCTGCCGCTGCATCTCGGGATCGTTCGAGGTCTGTCGGCGAAGCTGGTTCAGTTCGTTCAAGCCTTGCTGAATGGATTGCTCGGGATCGCCCGCCGGGGCTGTCTGGCTTGGCGCCCTCGCCGTCCCGCTTCGGGCATTGTTGCCGGTATCGAAGCCGCCGTATTGATAACCGCCGGGGCCGGCCGCGCCACCAGGGCCGATGTTATTCCCGACACGTCCGCCCTGCTGCCCGTTGCCGCCCTGCCTGGCCTGCGAGCCCTCGTCTCCCTGCGCGCCCTGTTGGCCTGGCTCGCCAGGCTGACCGTTGCGGCTCAGCGATCCTGTTTGATAGTCCTGCCGGCCTTGAGCCTGCGCCTGGCCTTGACCTCGGTCGCCTGCACGCTGACCGCTGAGCGCCTCGATTTGACGGCGAAGGCGATCCACGCTGCTCAAAGCCGCCTCCGTGCCTTCGGTACTTTGTCGCTGACCGCCGGCGACGAGGGCCTGCTGCGCCTGATGCAGTTGATCGCTGAGCCTCTGCAGGCCGGAGGCGATTTGTGCCTCGGTGCCGTTGGCAGTGGGGTCGATTCCCGTGCGCAGCCAGTCGGCGGTCCGCTGGATACGAGTTTCGAGGTCGGCCTGGTCCATGCCCTCGAGCGCCGCGCGAAGTTTGTCGGAGGCTGCGCGCTGGGTCGCATCGAGCTCGCGTGCGGCGTTGCGCATGTTTTGCTCGATGTTCGACAGATCATCGGCCATGCGCTGGCGATCCTTGGCAAGCTGCTGCACTTCCTGAGCGGTCGCTTGAGCGGCTTGACCAGAGCCGGACGGCCGCTCTTTCAGCCGCTTGACGCGATCGGCCTGCTCTTTTTCCTCACCGGTCAGGCGATCGGCCTCTCGCGCCATCGACCCGAGACGGTTGGTGGCCTCCTGCGACTGGACCCCGCCGAGCAGGTCGCTTGCTTCGCGAAGGCGTTGGGCGGCCAGACGCGCGTCGGCCGTACTCCGCGAATCGGACGCCGCGCGGCGCATCTCGTCCTGCGCCTGGCGCAGACGGTCGAGCGCCTGCTGAGCCGCTTGCTGCGCGCTCCGCGCGCGCTCGTCGCCCGCCGACTGCGAGCGGCCCGATTGACTTGACTGGGAGGATGACTGACCCTGAGAAGAACCGGAGCCAGACGACGCACGTCCCTGGCCGCCCTGCTGGCGATCCTGCGCAAGCTGTTCCATCTGGCGCTGCAACTGCTCGGCCTCGCGCTGCAGCATCTCTTGCTGCCAACGCTGTTCGAAACTTTCTGCGCCGTTGTTGCGCTGTCGCTGCGCCAACTCTTCCTGGCGGCGCGCCAGCTCGTCGAGCTTCCTGAGAGCGTCGTTGATATCCTGGGCCCGCTGGTCGGACGAGGAAGCAGTCTGCTGGGTCTCGTACTGGTTCTTTTCGGTGTCGAGCTCGAGATCGAAAAGGCTCGCGAGGTCGCGCCCGGCGCCGCTGCCACCGCCCCCGCCCCCACGCGCGCCAAACGCCACTTCGATCTGGCGGAACGTGGCTTCGGCCCGCAGTAGGTGCTGCAGCGCCTTTTGTTCGTCCGGAATGGCGTCCTGCCACTTCTGTTGTTGGAGTTTCTGCGCGGCCGGGCTCATCGCGTCGGCGGCAGCGGTCATCTCTTTCTGAAACGCGCTGAACTCGCCATTCTCTCTGGTGAGCTCGCGCGCCTCGAGCCGGCCCGAGAGCGAAAGCGACTGGTTGCGCAGCGTGGACTGAGCGTCTGAAAGGAACTTCGCGGTTTCGGCGGCCTCTTTCACGGTCGCCTTCTTATCGCCCAGCTGCTTGAACGTCTCGGCAATCATTTCCTTTTCGCGCCGGGAGATCTCGCTGGATCGCTGCCCTGGCCGCCGCCACCGCCCCCACCACCACCGCCGCCGGATTGCTGGGACTGGGAGAATTCCCGTTCGAAAGGATCGACCTGGATGAACATCATGTCTGTGTGCGACTCCAGGCGCGCGTCCTTCGCGGTGGCATAGAGACTCACCAAATCGCCCGGCACCAGTTTGAAATCCTCCAGCGCCAGCACGCTGGAACCGGTGGCTTCCTTTTCTCCCGGCTGTTTCAGCACTCGTACGACTTTTTCGGCGCCGCCGTTGACCGAATAGTGGATGTCGGCGTCCTTGAGGCCGAATTCATCCTGGGCATGGACCGCGACCGTCACCTCCTCGATCGGGCTCGCGCGGTAATCGCCGCCCGGCCGCGCGATGCTGATCGTCGGCGGGTTTGCCTTGCGCGCCTCGATGAAAAAATCCTCGGAGAGACGAACCGACTGCCCTCGATCGAGGGCGGCGACGTGGTAGACGCCATCCTTTTCAACCTGGACCGCGCCCTGATAGTGATTGCTTTCGCCGCCAGAGAGTCGGATCTGCTGGCCGTCGCCGAGCACGAGGAGGCCGTCTTTCAGCGGTCGATCGGTGAGAACCTCCAGATTGGCGCGGGTGCCTTCCAGGGCGCGGAGATCGCCGCCGCGCTCTTCCACCGCGTCTTTCATTCCGGTCCAGGACGGGTAGTGGTAGGTCACCTTGATCTGCTTCACCGAGGGCAGATCTACCACGCGGATGTTGAAGTGGGGCGAGCGGCGCGCGCCGGCCTCGACATAATATTCGACGTTCTCTGGGAGGCCGGTGAAAACGAATTGGTAGCCCGAGGCGCCAGGTCGCGGCTGCATCGCGACCTGTTCCCATTTCGATGTGCTTTGATAGCGCGCGTACAGAAAAACCCGCGGGTTCAAAATGCCCATGGGCTGAGCAGTGATGAGCTCGTCCGTATTGCGGCGAATGGTTGCATCTCCCGGGCTGACGCGAAGGTCGTACAACGGCGCCGCGCCGGCGTGCGAGCCGGTCCAGAGCAGATGGGCGCCGTAGCCGAGAAATCCTGGCGTGGCGATGATCATCCACAGGAGAACACCGGCGGAGGCGACGCCAGCACCAAGCAAGGCCAGGAGTCTGGCATTGGGCGCGAGGGCAGTCGGTTCGACCCCGCTCGCGACGTCCAGGGCGTCGGCGGCCAGCAGTTGCAGAAACGGGTCGTCGTCACCCTCCTTTTCGGTGAAGGTGACGAGACGCTGCTGGAACTGCGGAAACATCTCCTCGGCTGTCCCGACTGCTCGACGCCGGTTCAAGCGCGCTAAGGGGATTCCCAGACCGAAGATTGCCGCAAATGCAAGGATGCAGAAGAGGGCCAGCCGCGCACCAGTAATGCTGCCTTGAGAAAACGCGAGAGCGTTGGCCGCGAGCACCAGAACAATCGTGGCGCCCAGCGCCGCCGACGTCAGGATCGCCGCTCCGCGCGACAGCGTGCCGAGCCGCAGACGCCTTTCCAATTGGCTGACGTAAGAGTCGAGCTCTTGCCGGGCGCTCATGATGCCTCTCGTCTCAGGACTCTTCGCGCGCAGTGCCCAGATATCGGCTGGCCAGCCACGACTCCGACAGCGCGGCCGCTAAAGCTACCATCATTATGTACCACCACAAGCCATAAGGCTCTTCTCGCTGCGGCGCTTCTCCCGACGAGGATGCCCGTTGGGGCTGGTGCGGGCTGCCCCGCCAAAGAGCCTGGACATCGTCGGGAATCACGTCGAGATTGGATTCACGTCGATCTGGGTTGACGCCCACGACATCCTGGCGGCCGTTGGCCAGACGGATCTGGTAGAACCCCGCTCGCGTCAACCGGAACGACTGCGTCGTGGCGGCCTCCTCTAGCGAAAGAGGACGGCGGCCGTCGGGATCGACGACTTCGACGCCGAGGGCCTGGGCCAGGTCCTGCTCTTGGGCGGTCCGCAGCTCGAGAAACGAGTCGACCAGGCGTGCGCCGCTGTGCCGCTCTGCGCCGGAGAGATAGCGGGCGGTCTGTTCCACGAAGGCGACAAACGCCGGACGCAGAGGGAAGTCGTTCGTGAGATTGTCCAGGCCGGAGGCGAACAAGAGCACGCGCCCCTCGCCGATTTTCTTGTCGAGCAGCAGCGGCGTCCGGTCGCTCAAGCGGGCGACGACGCGGGAATTTGCCGCATCGACGCCGACAGCGTAATAGAACTTCACGCCGGAAAGGTTTCCGGCCTTGCCCACAGAGGAGTGCGACGGGTCGATTTCTCCCACGGTGAGAAACCGCTCGCGGCCGCGAGACAGTTCGCGGGAGTAGTCGTGGATTTCCGTGATGCTGTCGCCGAAGATCGGGACACGGCTGCGGCCGGCGGCGGAGGTTCCAAGGGCCACCAACACACTACCGCCGCCGCGAACGTATCTCAGGAGCTCGCTGTCGAACGAGGCGGGCAGCGCGGCGACGTTGGACAGGACGACGAAGGCGTACTTCGAAGGCGACAGGTTCGCCGTCTGCTCGATCGTAACCACTTGCGGGGCGAACGCCGATTCGGCCGCAGAGCTCAGCGCGTCGCCAAAATAGAGCGGCGAGCGAGAATCGCTGGCGGCGTGGACGAACAGCATCCGTTCGGGATCCGAGCGCTCGACCGCGAAACGATAGCCGTCGTCGGCGGGAAACCCGTCGCCAGAATCGATCCTCACCTCGCAGCGGCTGAAGCCGTACGGCACATCGAGCGAAGGGAACTCAACCGTGGCGCGTCCGTTCGCGGGAACTTGAACGCTCTTGGTGGCGACCGTCTTGCCGTTCACCAGAAGCGAGACGGTGCGGGCGGCAGCAGGCGTCCCATAGCCGGCGATCACGGCCTGAACGTGCGATGGTTTTCCCCCTTTAGGGTTGCCCCAAAGCTGGCCTGGCGCATTGACGCTTTCGACGCTCCAGTTCGCAACTCCGCTCTTGACCGAAGGATGGAGGATGAGCGTGACGGTGTCGGGGAAGACCATCTCCGCCAGGCTCGACGCCATGTTCGATCGCTGCAGGTCGCTGAACACGTGGAGCTCGATCGGCGTGCGGATGTTATCGGCGGTCAGGCGGACGGCGCGAGCGAGCTCGGCGAAGCTGCCGCGGGAGTCGCTGGGCTGGACGCTTTCAACGGCGGCGCGCTGCGTGGCGGAATCCTCGGTCGGCTGGGTGAGCGGATGAAGCTGCGAATCGAGTGCCATCACCTGGACGGGTTGCGACGATCGGCGGGAAGCCAGCACCGACATCGCCTCGCGCTTGGCGTCGTTCAGCCTCGTGCCCGCACGCATGCTGAACGAGGTGTCGATGACCAGCAGGACGAGGGTGTCGCTCGACACGCTCGCCGCCGGGCGGTTGATGAATGGATTGGCGAAGGCCACCGCCAGGAGCACGAGGAGAAGCATCCGGAGCGACAGCAAAAGCCAATAACGGAGGCGGCGATGCCGGATCGAGCTTTGCGTTCGCGGCTCGAAGAACATCAGCGAGCCGAACGGGCGCGGGGTCGTGCTATGACGGCGGAGCAGGTGCAGGTAGATGGGCAGACCTACCGCGGCGGCGCCGGCGAGAAACCAGGGAGCGAACAGACCCATCGAACGCTCAGTTCCTTTCGTGGCGGATGTTCAGGTATTCGCGCAGCGCGGCATCGAGAGGACGATCCGTTCGCAGCAGGAAATAGTCCATGCCCGCGCCACGGCTGCGTTCCCCGAGATCCGCGATGTGCGCGTCCATCTTGCCGCGATACTCCTTTCGCGCGTAATCGGGAGTCACCTCCATCTTCTGTTTGGTTTCCAGATCCACCAAGATAGCGGGCTCGCCGAATACGGGCCGAATTTCCTGGGGATCGAGGATGTGAAAGAGGACGACCTCGTTGCCGTGGAAGCGCAACGGCGCGATGGTGCGAACGATGCTTTCGGGCGATTCATAGAAATCAGAAACGATCACGACCAGGCCGCGCCGGCGGAGAAACTCCTGAAAGTGGCGCATCGGCTTGCCGAAGTCGGTGCGTGCGCGAGGCTCGGCGAGCTCGAGTCCGCTCAAGAGCCGGGCGAGCTGCCCCTGGCGCGTCGAGGGCCGGATGTAGTTGCGCACCTCGTCGTCGAAGACGATGAGGCCCGCAGCGTCGCGCTGATTGTGGATGGCAAGATAGAAGAGCGAGGCGGCGACGTAGCGCGCGTAATCCATCTTGTTGACGCTGTGAGAGCTGTACTCCATCGACTGGCTGGCGTCGAGGAGAACGGTCAACAGGCTGTTGGTTTCGCCGCGATAGCGTTTGAGGTAGGCGCGCTCGGTGCGGGCGAAGACGTTCCAGTCCACGTGGCGGAGATCGTCGCCGGGAGTGTAGGCGCGGTACTCGGCGAATTCCTGGCTGAAGCCGAAATCGGGAGAGCGGTGCAGGCCGGCGACGAAACCATCGACGACGGTCTTGGCAATCAGATCGAGGCCGGAGATGCCGGTGAGGACGGTTGGGTCCAGGAAACGCTGCGACATCAGGCTCCTCAGGACTTTCCTGCGGGCGGTGGCACGTGCGCGAGCAGGCGCCGGATGATTTCATCGGTGTCGATGTGCTCGGACTCGGCGTGAAAGTTCAGCAGGATCCGGTGGCGCAGCACGGGAGCGGCCAGTGCGGTGACATCCTCGTAGGCGACGTGGTATCGGTGGCGCGCGAGCGCGCGGGCCTTGGCGGCGAGGACGATGAACTGGGCGGCGCGGACGCTGGCGCCGAAGTTGACGTACTTTTTGATGAAGTCTGGGGCGCCGTCGGTGTTGGGGCGGGTGGCGCGCACCACGTTCACGACGTACTCTTCCACTGTTTCCGCGATCGGCACCATGCGGACCAGGTGCTGGAAATCGAGGATCTCCTCGGCATTGGTGACGGCCGTAACCTGGACCGCTCGATTCGCCGTGGTCAAGTCCACCACTTTCACTTCATCCTTGGCGCTCAAGTAATCGAGCACCGTGTTGAACAGGAAACGGTCGAGCTGCGCTTCGGGCAACGGGTAGGTGCCCTCCAACTCGATCGGGTTTTGTGTGGCCAACACGAAGAAAGGCGACGGCAGCGCGTAGTGGTTGCCGCGCACCGTGCAGGAGACTTCCTGCATCGCCTCGAGCAGCGCCGACTGCGTCTTGGGCGGAGTCCGATTGATTTCATCGGCCAGCAGGATGTTGCCGAAGATCGGTCCCTGAACGAAGGTCCAGCGGCGGCGGCCGGTGGTGGGATCCTCCTCGATGATGTCGGTTCCGGTGATGTCGGACGGCATGAGATCGGGGGTGAACTGAATGCGCTTGAAGATCAGTCCCAAGGTTTGCGCGATCGTGCGGACCATCAGCGTTTTTGCCGTGCCGGGCAGCCCTGTAATTAGACAATGCCCGCCGACGAACAACGCGACGAGGATCTGCTCGAGCACGTCCTCCTGGCCGACGATGACTTCGTGCACCTGGGCCAGAATGTTGTCGCGCACGGCCTGAAAGCGTGCGATGCGTTCCTTCAATTCCGCGGAGTCGAGAGTGGTTTCAACAGCCGGCATTGCCATCGGTCATTTTCCTGTCGACAGAATCCGAAGTTAGTGAGAGCTCATTGAGGCCGCTTTGGAACGGCGTCCTCGATTTGCAAGAGCAGCTGCTGAGCGGGGCGATAGCCGGGAGCCGCTTCGAGCGCTCCCAGAACGCTCAGCTCGGCCTTGTCGAGTTGGCGCGCCGCAAAATAGGCCTGCGCCAGGTTGAACAGCGCCCCTGCCTTGTCGAGCGGGCGCAGGGCCACGACCGAGGCGTATTCGCAGATGGCGCCCGGGTAGTTGTTCTGCTTCAGCCACAAGTCGCCGAGGCGGCGGTGCAGATCCTCGTCGTTCACTGGATAGATTTCGTTGATCGCGTCCAGCGTCGTCGCCGCTTCGCGAGCCTGGCCGATGTCTTCCCGGAGCGAAGCCAGCTTCTTGAGCGTCGCCGGGTTCTCGCCGCCGAACTTCTGGTAGTCGGCGAGCACGGCGACCGCATTCGACTTGTTGCCCCTGGTGACTTCAATCTCGGAGAGGAACTCGTACGCGTTGGCGTCCGCCACGTACTCGGGATAAAGGCGGCGCACGGCTTCGCCTTCTTTGAGCGCCTCGTCGAACTGGCGCTTGGTGAACAACTCCACCAGATTCTTCAGGCGAGTGCGCCACTCGTCGAAGTTGGGGACGATCGGCCCAACGTCTTTGTACAGCCAGGCCTGGAACTGTTCGTCGAACTGCTCGGGCGACAGGCCGAGGGCCTGTTTTATGACGTCGGGCGTGGGCGTGAGCTGGGCAAACGCATGCACGAGATCCACCAGCTTCTCGGCGCCCCACCGGCCTTGGATGTAGTCGCAGATTCGTCCCGCCTGATAGTAAGACACCAGGATCTGCTCAGGATATTCGGGGTGGATAAACCCGCGATCGAGCTGCGCCACCGGCAAGAGTTTCTTGCCCTTGAGCGCCACCACGATGTCGGGCGTAAGACGCTCGCCCCACGCGGGGCTCGCCTGCCCTTCCTCGTGAACCGCCAGGCCTTCGGCGAACCAGCGTGGCGCGCGGTGGTGAGTGGCGGTGAGGACGAACACGTGGTTCATCTCGTGCCACAGCGTGCTGGCCCAATTGAACGATCCGGGCTTGCGGCCCGACGGGCTGTCCATCGCGATCACTTGCCCGAAGGTGACGCCCAGAGCGCCGAGGCCCGGCATGCCGTACGTGCGGACGGCGAAGTCCTCGTGATTGGGGTAGACCTCGACCTGCACGGGGCCCGCCAGCGTCATCTTGTACTTTTTCTCGAAGGTGGCGATGGCGCGCCTCAGGACGTCTTCGAAGTAGGGCTGGAGGACGCCGGCTTCCTTCTTGTCGAGTTTGAGCACGGCGGTGTCGTCTTTGAAAATCGTGAAGTTCTTGTAGCTGTCGAGGAGCCGGAGGCTGTTGACCGTGGCCGCATCGCGGTAGCCGTTGTTGTAGGACATCTCGAGCTGCCTGAACGGCTCCTCCTCCTGCCCAAGTCGCATGAGATTGATGCCGAGCTGCGACCTGGCCGACCACAAGCGCGGATCGAGATCGATGGCCTTGCGGTAGTAGGCGACGCCCTCTTCGTAGCGGCGGTTGATCACGAGATGAGACGCAATGAGGGCGTAGCCGTTGCCGTAGGAAGGATTCACCTGAAGCATCTTCTGAATCCAGGCGTCCGGCGAGCGATCGGCCAGCAGCTCCACGGCCGCACGGATGGCCATGGCGTCAAGGGCATCGGCGGCGATCTGGAGGGCGGCGTCAGCCTGCTTCACCGCTTCGGCCGGATCGGAATCCTCGAGGGCGAGGTTGGCGAGCACTTCATGGGCTTCAAACAGCTTCGGATCGAGCTGCAGCGCCCTGGCGGCAGATTCCCGCGCCTTCCGATCGAAACCATCTGCGCCGACCAGAGCGATTCCGACGTAGGCTTCGGCGTTCCTGGCGTCGCGCTGCAGCGCTTCCTCGAACAGGGCGGCGGCGTCTGCGTTGTTGAATCGTTCGTGCAGGAGACGGCCCCAGCGGACCCGGTAAAGGGCGTTCTGATCGGCTCGAGCCACCGCGGCTCGGAATTCGTTGCTCGCGTCTTGGTACAGTTCGAGGCCCCAGTCGCCCTCGGCGCGAAGATACGGATCGGCGGCGAGCGTGAGCGACTGGTAGCACGCCTGAGCTTCGGCGCGACGACCGTGTCGGCGGAGCGTGGCGCAGTCGGCAGGCGAAGACGCCGCCGCAGCCGCGACGCTGCTGCCGACCAAGATCGTCGCCACAAGCGCCAAAAGCTTCCAACTTCGCATCATCTATTCCACGTGAGGCAAGCCTGTGAAAAAACCCGACGTTTGAACGCAGAGCTCACAGAGCACGCTGAGAAATCCTTGGGTATTTCTTCTCGGCGGCCTCCGCGGTCTCTGCGTTGAACGTCGTTTCTTCACAACCTCACAAGGTCCGCCTGAAGGCGGACACTACGTACACAGCGTTATTTGTCCATTGCTGCCTGGACGCGCGCCAATCCGACAAGCAGGGCTTTCAACTGCTGCTCGTACTCGTTCTGTGACATTGCCGCCTTTTGATATTTCAGCACGTCGATCTGCCGTTCGAGATCTTCCTTCTTGGCGAGCAGGTCGCGCTTGGCGGGATCGAGCGCAGCCTTCTGCGCCTCGCCAAAACGAACCAGGGTCAGGCTCGACAGCAGCCGCCCCTCGCCGATGTCGGCCGCCGGCGCGCGCACCGGTTCGCCTTTGCCCGTGTCCTCGAACACCGCGTGCTCGGTTGCCAGGCGCTTTTGTGATGTGTAGAACTCGTTGGTCTTTCGCTCGGCGTACTGAAACGCCTCGAGGGCGCTGACCGATTCGTTCTTGTCCACGTCGGCGGCTGGATCCTGGAGCGCCTCCACAAAGTAGCGGGCGAACACGGTGGCGTTCTTTTCGGTGCCGCTCTTGGTGGAGGCGATCACCGCACGCCCTGCGCGTTGAAACGCCGGAATCGAGCCTCCGCTGGAGCTCGTCGCGTTGACGATCAACTGGCGTTTGGCGGGCACCCGGTTGCAGAGCGCGGCCAGATTCGCGGCAGACATGTCGGGGCCGACGAGATTGAATTTGTATTCGACGCCGTCGTACGAGCCGTGGCCGATGAGAATCAAAACGAAGTCGTCCTCGGGTTTGGCGTCGCGCGCGACCTCGCCGAGCACCTGGGTGAGACGGGCGCGCGTCGCTTCGCCGCCGGTGAGGCTGTAAACGTGAGCGTCGGCGCCGGTGGCCTTGAGCTGCTTGTCCAGATCCTTGGCCGAGGCCGTGAAGCGCTGCTCGTAATCGGGTTCTCCCACGAGCCCCGCAATCGTCACGTAATAGACCGTGGCGTGAGCGGGTGTCGACAGGAGCACGCCGATCAGGCAGACGCCGAGAGCGGCCTTCATACGATCCCCGACTTTCGGCGGACGAGCCATTCGGCGGACCGCAGCAGCAGGATCGCGATGAAGACCACCGGCATGTTCCACAGCTCCCTGGTTTCGCGGGTGGTCACACCGGCTTCCGAGAATGAGATTTCATCGGCGAGGTCGGAAAGGTCCTGCGGCCGCCAATACCGGCCCCCCGTTTGTGCGGCGAGACGGCCAAGCAGATCGCGATTCTGTTCCAAGTGAAAATTTTCGGCGATGCCGTCCATGCGTTGAAAAGTGAGGACGTCGCGCCCGATCGGTTTGTCGCCGTGCTGGGCGGTGACTTCCGTCACGTAGGAGCCGCTCTTTTCCGCGGTCCATTCGGCTTGAAAGCTGCCGGGTAAGTCTGGAACCGGTGACATTTCGACGTTGGCCGAGATGCCGCTCGGACCGATGATGTGAGCCTCCACTACGGCGTCGGTGACGGGCTGGTAGTCCTCGCCGCGAACCTCCACCGAAAGCGCTACGCGTCCATCGTCGAGCAGCACCTGGTTTGGAACGGATGCGGCGACATGGCCGGGCGAGCCGGTGACGAGCCAGCGCAGCAACTGCTGCCAGAAGAGACCGTAGGCGGGGTCTCCCACCGGCAGATTCATCTGCCATCGCCACGTGCCGGACGTCGCGAGCACGGCCGTGCGGCCGCGCCCGTAATTCTCGGTGATGAGCAGGGGCATCTTCCGGCCCGCGGCATCCATAGTGGCGAGCACAGCGGCGCCCGGTTTGGGGACGCCCGGCTCCTGAAAATCCATCAGGTACGGCAGCTTCTTCCAACGTTCGACGTTCGCCGCGGGGTCGTCCACCAGGCGCGTGATGTAGTTGTCCAGCCCGGCCGGCGCCAGCTCCACGGTGGCGGGATCGACGTGAAAGGTGTTCTTCGCGTCGGGCAGAACCACCGGCAGCAGATCCGCCAGACTGGACACGCCCCAGCCGCCATCGGCGAGCGAGAACCGGCCGCCCAGGAGCAGCAGCCCGCCGCCACGGCGATCCACGAATTCCCGAATCAACTCTCGTTGGGCCGCCGTGAAATAGGTGGCTTCAACCGAGCCCAGGACGAGCGCCTGATAGGGGAAGAGATTTTCCGGGCGGGTCGGAAATCCCTCGGCCAGTTCCTTCGGGTCCTGGATGCCTTGGCGGTAGATCTTGTTTTCGGTGGTGCGAAGCATCGACACCAGTTGCACGATGCGGTCGTCGTCTTCCGCGCGCCGAATGTATTTGTAATCCCAGCGGGGCTCGCCTTCGACGTAGAGCACGCGCCGCTTGTCCGACTCGACGTTCACCATACGAGTGACAGCGTTGTTGGCGGGATTTTCTTCGCCCGGCAACATATCGACCGAGAACTGGAGCGCTTTGGCTCCGGCCGCGCCCACGTTGAAGAGCAGCGTCTCGGACTGGATGTTGCCGTCCGACGCGAATGCCACCTCGCGGGAGGCCAGAACGTTGGCGCCATCGCGGACGGTCAGCCTGGATTTGCGTCCGGCATAGCCACGCTGATGAAAGCGAATCACCGCGGCCAAACGGGAATCGGCGAGGGCCCGGGGCCCGAGCACGGCTTCGTCGATTTCGATGTCGTGCGACGAGCGTTCGCGCCCGAAACCGACGGTGTGGACCGGAATGTGACGCGTGCGCAGCGCCGAGATCGTGTCGAGATCGACGGTGCCCGAGTTGTCGGCCCCGTCGCTGAGCAGGACGATCGCGCCGACCGGCAGATCCGAGGTTTCGTCCACCAGTTGCTTCAGGCTGTCGCCGATGTGCGTGGCGGGAGCGGTGGCCCGCAGCTCCTTCAGATCGGAGATGCGCGTCAGGCGGCTGTCGAAACGATAGAGGCGCGTTTGAAACTTCTTCTCGACGGCAGTGAGCGCGCCGTCTTGAAGCGCTTTCACAGCCTGTGCCTGCCGCGTCGATCCATCTTCTCGAGCGGCCATGCTGCGCGAGTCGTCCAGCAGGAACAGGATGATGTCCTGCTGCGGCTTCAGCTCCGTGGTCGTGACTGCCGGCTGCCAAAGCAGTAAGAGCAGCACGGCGGCCAGGAGCGACTGAAGCAGCCAGATCGCGCCGGCCCGCGGCCTCCGCAATCCGACGCCGGGTTGCCGCAGGCGAGACCCGATCAGCAACGCCAGACCCGCGGCGGCCGCGGGAATCGCCGTCCACAAGACCCACGTCGGCCACGTGCCGAGCAGGACGATGTGGCCGTTGGCAAAGGTCGAAAGCGGGTACTTGAAAAGAAACTTGAACATCAGGCGGCAAACAGGCAATTGCGAACCGGAAAAGGGGTCGTACCCCTTTTTCTCAGATCATGCTCTGAAAAAGGGGTACGACCCCTTTTCCGCGACGCAATCCGAATTCTTACTTCCTAATTCTTAATTCCTAATTCCCTAGTGGGTCATGCTGTACATGACGTAGTCGATGCCGACGCGAAACGCCATCGAGGCGAACGGCTCGGGATACTGCGCATCGTCGGCCCACTCCCAGGCGTCGCCAAGGTGCATGTTGTGGCAAATCGTGACCATGATGCGGCCTTTGTCGTCGCGGATGGCGCGCCACTTGGGGACGTAGCCGTCTTTTTCATAGGTCCGTCCCGTCATGACATATTGTTCGCCGGGTACCTGGAAGCGCTGGCCGATGTCATACAGCACGTGAAAAATCTCGTCGTTGTCGGACAGGTCCGAGATGGGATAGTGATCCGCCGGCAACACCATCCGCATGCCTCTGAGGAAGCTCTCCCAATCGGCGGTGCCGTGGAAATCGTCCACCATGAGGAAGCCCCCCTTGAGCAGGTACTCGCGCAAGCGCTTGGCCTGCGCCTCGGTGAAGGTCCATGTCTGAACCTGGACGGCGTACACGAAGGGAAAGTTGAAGATGTCGTCGTTGTCCAGATCGACGACCTGTTGATAGCTCCTGGCATCGATCCGCGTCAGCCGCCGGAGCGCTTCGAGAAACACGATGTCGGCCTTGGGATAGTCCCTGGACCAGGCGCCGCCGCGGCCGAACCCGAATCCGCCAAAACTGCCGCCGAGGGAGGTGTAGCGTAAACGCGACCAGGCAAACTCGTGTTTCGCGTCGCCCGGGCTCGCATAGCTCCCTCGGAGCGGCGGTTGGAATCGCTGGAACCCGCCGATTTGGAGGGCGAGCAGGCCCGTGCTCAGCCCAAGCAGAAGCGTCGTTCGCGGCAATTTCATGACCACCTCGATCTGTATCCGAAGATTATCATCTCTGCTACTCTTCATGTCGTGAAACGACGCGACTTTGTCAGGCTCGGCGGCTTGGGTGTGCTCGGGGCGGGCGCGGTCAGGATGCTGGCATCTCAAGAAACCGTAAAGGCCGATATCACGCTGCAGATCGCTCCAGTGACGGTCGAACTCGCGCCCGATCGTATCGTCAGCACGATCGGCTACAACGGGACTTCACCGGGTCCGCTGTTGAGGATGCGCGAGGGCGTGCCGGTCACCGTGGAAGTGGTGAACGACACCGACGTGCCGGAGCAGGTCCACTGGCACGGGCTGCTCGTTCCGGCGGAGGTTGATGGCGCGGACGAGGAGGGCACACCGCCTGTGCCGCCGCATGGCCGCCGGCGCTATCAATTCACGCCGCAGCCGGCAGGCACGCGCTGGTACCACACGCACACCATGGCGATGACCGATCTGCACCGCGGCAGCTACACCGGTAGTTCGGGTTCCTCGTCGTCGAGTCGGGGAAGGATCCCGGCAACTACGATCAGGAGGTCTTTCTCGCGCTGCGCGACTGGGAACCGTTCTTCACCACTCAATTCGTGGACACCGACGACACGAATCAAAAATGGCCGCAGCCGGAAAGACCAGCGGTTCTCGATACGCGTCCCAACGGCCTGGAAGTGGGCTCGGTGCTCTACTCGATCAACGACAAAGCGCTGGGAGCGGGGGAACCGATTCGAGTGCAGCAGGGCCAGCGTGTGCTCATGCATCTGCTGAACGCGAGCGCGATCGAGAATCGGGCGATCGGGCTGCCGGGCCACCAGTTCCACGTGCTGGCGCTCGACGGCAACCCCGTGCCGTCGCCGCGGCCCATCGATCAACTCTTTCTCGGACCGGGCGAACGCGTGGATGCCTTCGTGGAGATGACTCAGCCCGGGGTCTGGATTCTCGGCGCGCCCGAAGACGACATCCGCAACGCCGGGTTGGGCATCGTCGTCGAGTACGCCAATCAGCGCCGGCAGCCCCAGTGGGTCGCTCCCGGGAAACCCTCATGGGATTACACCCTCTTCGGAAAAGCCGCCGCTCAGCCCGCGGCGGACCAGTCGCAGCTGCAAAAGATTGACATGGTGTTCGAGAAGGTGCCCCGCGGA